>DVKF01000014.1 GCA_018716115.1 Candidatus Alloscybalousia intestinigallinarum | reverse complement strand
TAGAAAATTTGATCATTTCATTGCTCGTATATTCTTAATTAAAGGTATTATAAAAGGATGATTTTCATCATCCTTCCATATACAGTTACTTGTATCAATAATGTCTACCAACACTATTTGACAAAGAACCCAAATCAAAAACCACTTCACCAATTAATTTCCCGCGATAAACGTCGTGCCTTACGAAAAAAGTTAACTGATAATAAGATTTTTTCATGAAATAATTACCGAAAATCGATAAAAAAATACATTTTATCACTTTTTTCTTAATTTCTATTGTTTTTATGATACGATGGTATTACTTAAGTTTTTAGTGAATTCACAAGTAGAATAGAAGGAGGGATAAAATGATAGGACGTATCAAATGGTTCAATAATGAACGTGGATATGGCTTTATAGAGTACAATGAGGACGAAGATATTTTTGTCCATTATTCTAACATTTTACAAGATGGTTACCGCACTTTAGAGCAAGGGCAATTAGTTCAGTTCAAATTATTGGAAACAGCTAAAGGGTTTCAAGCTTTAGAAATTGTACCATTGCCAGAGACAAAACTTCAGAAATAAATTTCATTATAGTATCGTTTTCTCGACAGTCCGATTTATTTTGTCATTGTGAAGGGCCTATCATTATTTAACCTAAAATAGGTTAAATGTAACTATTTTTAACCCATTTTAGATTGTAGACTAATGGAAAGAATTTCCTATGCTAAAATGCAGATAGGTGGTACGATTATGTCTAGATTACGCGACTTGCGAGAGGATAGAGATTTATTTCAACGAGATGTTGCCAAAGTATTAGGAATGAGTCAAACTGGATATTCTAAATACGAAGTGGGGACGAATGATATACCAACAGATGTTTTAATTAAATTAGCTTTTTTCTACGATACGAGTATCGATTATATCTTGGGGATCACGAATGAAAAAGACTCTTATCCAAAAGTATCGCGAGAAAAAATAGGAATTTAACAGTTAGAGGGTTACTAGATAGTAGCTCTTTTTCTATGCCTTTTCTTTTATGATATCTTCAGTTGTTAAATGTCCAATTAATAAACTGGAGGTAGGATCATGTTGCCTTTCATTAGTTAATACTTGGCTCTCGTCATAGTTTGCATAGCAATAGCGGCAAAAATGACGACATACATTATAGTTTCCAATATCAACCATGTCGATACAAGAACAATTTTCTCTAGTTTTATTCTGCCGGTATCTCTTATGATTATTTAATAACTTTTGGATACTTTCTTCTGGAGTACAAGGTATATTTTGAAAACCGAATTTTTCTAATGAAAGATTTTCAGCACAAGTTGTAATCACTAAGTGATTCTTAGCAGCAATTTCTCCCATAAAAGAAGCTAAGATTTCTATTTTTTCTTTAGTTAATGGCTCCATATTTAAAATTTTTCTATTCTTTAGAGTATTTCTTTTAAGATCAATAAAGCTAATAATGATGCGATTTGCATAACCTTTTATCTCTTCGCATAATCTAGTAAACATTTTTTTATGATAATCTATATTGTATTTAGCGCTAATAAAAATTGGATCATAACGAATAATTACTTTATCTTTTCCTATTTTTTGTGAAATTTTTTTAACAATCTCAATTGTCCTTTTTTTGTCGGGTACAAATGGCTCTATATCTTTTAAATAAGGTGTTATAGTAACATGGAGTATGAAAGGATATGGAATTTTATCTATATTTTTATATAATGGTTCAGGATTTTTCGTACAAAAAACGATTGCTTCTACATGTTCTTTATCTAAAATAATTCTACTTACCTGTTTAGGGTAAAAAGGATTTCTAACATCTACAAAACCTTCCTGTAAGCGCTTACAAAACCACTCCATATAAAAGGCAACAATATCACATCTTTCACTCACACTCAGTATCATTACTATACCTCTTTATCTATTATTTTAACTATCTATCATATCCAGTACTCAATCTAGTTTTTGCGTACTTTACAGTTTCTATCTAATTTTTAGTAATATAGATAGGTTTCACTAAGGTTTATGTTCATAATAAAGATTTCTTCGATTAAAATATATATTTTTTAAGCTTTTTGTCACAACTAATTTCATTTTTCTGTCATTAGGATAAGAGTTTAGAGTTCTTTCTCCTTGAATAATCATTATATAGAACTCCAATTTCTACGTCAATTGATTTTTGAATAATTACAAAATTTTCTATTTTCCTAAAATGTTATGTTGATTGGCTATCATAGTTTTTTCCACGAAAAAAGCCAAGAGATTATCTTGGCCTTGTTGATCATCAATTAACGTTTTGAGAATTGTGGAGCACGACGTGCTTTCTTTAAACCTGGTTTCTTACGTTCTTTCTTACGGGCATCTCTAGTGATGAATCCAGCTGGTTTTAGAATTTTACGGAAACTATTTTCTGAATCCTTAGCTGTTGTTTCATCATATTGTAATAATGCTCTAGTAATTCCTAAACGAATGGCGCCAGTTTGTCCTGAGAAGCCTCCACCTGATACAGAAACTTCAACATCAAATATATCTTTTGTATTTGTTGCAACTAATGGTTGTTGTAAATCCATGATTAACGTTTCATAAGGTAGATACTCATGGACATCTCTTCCATTAACGGTAATTTTTCCATTTCCTGATACTAATCTTACTCTAGCTACGCTAGTTTTTCTTCTTCCTGTACCAGTATAAACTTTATTCTTTGCCATAATTTATCCTCCTTATTAAAGTTCAATCACAGTAGGCTTTTGGGCCATATGTGGATGATTTTCTCCTTCGTATACAAATAACTTTTTATACATTTGGCGTCCTAATCTGTTGTGTGGTAGCATTCCTTTAATTGCTCTTTCCATCATTTCAATTGGATACTTTTCTTTCATTTCTCTAGCTGTTCTTTCTCTTAAACCACCTGGATACATAGAATGGTTATAATACATCTTCTTATCCAATTTTGCTCCTGTTAATTTGCATTCTTTAGCGTTAATAATGATGATATAGTCACCACAGTCAATATGTGGCGTGTAAGTAGGTTTATGTTTACCTCTTAACATGTGGGCAGCTTTAGCAGCTACTCTTCCTAGTGGTTGATCCTTGGCATCAATAACATACCATTTTCTATCCACCGTTTCTTTTGTTTGCATGAAACTTGTCATATATATTCTCCTTTTACTTTTCCCTTCTCACTTATATTTTCCCAGGACATAAGTAAGAAATTGGAATATATAAAATGTACCAGTTAAAATTATATTATAAATGAGTGTCAAAGTCAATAAAATGTTTATTTTTCTCTATGTTTTATGATTAATTTGTGATAATGTCTTAAGTGTTAACTTGCGAAAATGTCTCACTGTTATATAATATGTCACCGAGGTGACATAAATGAGAAAGGTAGAATTAAGAATGAAAGAACAAGAAAAATATAAA
>DVKF01000013.1 GCA_018716115.1 Candidatus Alloscybalousia intestinigallinarum | reverse complement strand
TAGAAAATTTGATCATTTCATTGCTCGTATATTCTTAATTAAAGGTATTATAAAAGGATGATTTTCATCATCCTTCCATATACAGTTACTTGTATCAATAATGTCTACCAACACTATTTGACAAAGAACCCTTTTATTGCCTCTTCACTAAAAATTACGATTCTGTAAAAAGATAGGAATATCGTCATCATCATCGTCGTCATCAAAATCTTCAATTACTTCAATATCGCGAGTCTGACTACGTCTAGCTGTATTTTGAACATTATTATAAACCGGTTCTTTTGGTGCAGAATTCTTATCAAAACCAGTCGCAATGACTGTAACGATTACTTCGTCCGTCAAATTTTCGTTAATAACGGAACCAAATATTGTATTAATATCGGTATTTGCAGCAGCACGTACGACTTCAGCAGCTTGTTCTGCTTCAAACAAAGTTAAATTTACACCACCTGTTACATTGATAATTGCGTTGGTAGCTCCGGAAATACTTGTTTCAAGAAGTGGAGATGATACAGCTTGTTTTGCAGCTTCGATAGCTCGATCTTCACCCATACCGATACCGATACCGATAATGGCATTACCAGAATTTTGCATAACCGCTTTTACGTCGGCAAAATCCAAGTTGACAAGTCCAACAACGGCAATCAAATCAGAAATGGATTGAACACCGCGACGTAAAACGTTATCTACTTCCTTAAAAGCTTCCAACATTGGCGTCGTCTTATCAATGATTTCGCGTAATCGATCGTTAGGAATTACAATCAAAGTATCGACATGCTTCTTTAACTCATCCAAGCCTTTCATGGCATTATCCATTCTTCTTTTTCCTTCAAAACCAAATGGTTTAGTAACAATCGCTACCGTAAGTGCACCAATTGTCTGCGCAATCTCCGCAACAACAGGAGAAGCACCAGTACCGGTTCCACCACCCATACCACAAGTGACAAATACCATATCAGCACCACTTAATGCATCTTCGATTTCTTTCTTCGATTCAACCGCTGCTTCTCTTCCCACTTCAGGATTAGCTCCTGCACCTAAGCCATCAGTCAAATTGGCACCAATTTGAATCTTAACGTCAGCTTTTGAGTTATTTAACACTTGTAGATCTGTATTGGCTACAATAAACTCTACTCCCTTTACCCCTGACTCTATCATTCGGTTAACCGCGTTACATCCACCGCCACCGATTCCAATCACTTTTATTTTCGCTAGTTGATCCATCTCTAATCCATTCACCATACAAATCCTCCTTAATCTCCAGAAAAATAACCGAATACTTTACTGATAATACTTTCATTCGTACTTCCGGTCATTCTCTTTTGCGTTGAAACTAAATCATCTGCTTGTTTATCGCTCATCATAGAATAACTTTTTCCTCGTAATTCTAATTTAGCATAAAAATATTTTATAATTCCGAGTGCACTAGAGTATATGTTACTACGCGCCCCCATGGTATCTATATTCATCGTTGCCGCTCTTCGATCGAAGATATTTTCTACAACGTACTGAAAACCAGCTAATTCGCTAATTCCCCCAGTTATTATTATATAACTTATTTCGCGGTTTGTTAAGATATTTATTTGCTTTTTCGCGAGTTTTAGAAGCTCAACTATCCGTCTTTCTACCATTTCTGAAATTTCTAGTTGACCAATTGAAATTTTCGTCTGATCCTTGGTTTCTACTTCCATTCGATCATTCGCATCGGCATAACGCGTGTTACTTACGGCAAAATTCTCTTTTAAAAACCTAGCCACACTTTTTTTCACTTGATATGTCTTCATAATATCTTGATCAATGACCTTAGATCCTTCTTCAATCTTCTCGGTTTTAATCATAATTCCCTTATTAAAAATGGACACAGAAGTAGTATCATAACCAATATTAATTAGTGCCGTCACTTCTTTATCCATATCTTTATTTCGCGCACTATAATAATCGCCTAAAGAAGAAAAAGATACATCGATTGCTTCTATATTACACATTTTTAACAAAGAAATTGTCTGCTTTAAAAAATATTTGGGAATCGTCGTAATTACGGCTTTTGTGGTCAGTTTATTTCCCATTAGCCCTTTAGGATCACGAAGCCCCTCTCCATCATCGATATGAAAAGAAATAGGAACAATAGTAATTAGTTCATTATCATCCTGAATATTTCCTAATGCCGCTTCATGAAGAACCGCGTTAATCTCTTTCGCATCGATCATCTTTTCCGCATCAAGAGAAACTTCTCCGGATACAATATCAAAATGAATACCGTCTGATGGAACGGTAACAATAGCTTGATCAAGGGTTACCCCCAACATTTCTTCAATATTCTTTTTCGCTCTCAGTAAAGAAAGGCAAGCTTCATCCATATCGACAATCAAACTATTTTTTATCCCCTTACTCCGAACATTAGTCGCGGCAAGGACATGAAATTTCCCATGTACGTATTCTAATACAACAATCTTAATCCCATAACTACCCAAATCGATACCTGTGTATATTTTTCTCATACGCGTCTGTCCTGCTCCCTTACTTTAGCTTTTTTGTATTCCTTTTTCCTACTATTCTATACCATTCATTATACTATAAAAAAAATAAGAAGAAAAGAGAAAAAATAGGAAAAATGATTGACAATTAATTACATTTTTTCCTTTTCTCTCTTTTTTCTCTAGAATCAATCCTAAGCCATTTTATCTTTTCTTCCAAAGAATTCTAACGGTATAAAATAAGAATACCGCAAATAAAGCGACATATACCCACATAAGCACAGTAGATAAAATACCATCTGTGTAACGATAGATTACACTAGGAATACTTTCTGGAAAATAAGCACGAATAAATTCAGTAATTTCCCGTACTCCAATATGATCTCTTACAAAAGTAAGTATGCGAAAGAAAATATCTAAACTAGCGATGAAATACACACTACTAGAAAACTTTCTAAAAAAACAAACTCCTGCAACAATTAGAATAATTAATAATACAGCATCAAAAGTCATGTTTACATCCCCTTACTACTCTAGAAAAAATCATATCATATTTTTTGAGATTGGGCAACACGCTTTCGTTACTACTTTTACACCGTTACTATATTCTTTAGAAATAAGGATTAAACTTTTTCTCTTCTCCAAGTGTAGTAGAAGGCCCATGTCCAGGAAAGAGGGTAATATCATCCGGAAAAGTTTTGATCTGAGCGATGCTTTTTCTCATTTCAGTCATAGAACCCCCTTCTAAGTCACAGCGACCTATCGTTCCCTGAAAAATAAAATCACCACAAAACATTAACTTTTCTTTTCTAAAATAAAAACTGATCGAATCTTTTGAATGTCCTGGATTCTCTATCTCTTCAAAAGAAAAAGGTCCAATCACCATATCTTCATTTTTTAGATTGCTTTGATCATAAACAGGAACAGAATACTCTTTTATACATTCATCTAATGCACCAATATGATCAAAATGGCAATGCGTAATCAATATCGCCAGAGGTTTTACGTCCGTCAATTTCTCTTTAATCTTGAAAAAGTCATCACCCGGATCCACGATTAAAGCTTGTCCGTCCTTCTTTAAAATATAACAGTTTTCTTCTAAATAACCGGTTTTTACTACATCTATTTCCATGTCAATTCTCCTAATCGTTTAATTTTTAAATGATCATTCTCAGTTAAACTAATTTGATTCACACCACGTAAACGATGAATCTGCATAAAATGTTCCCAATATTCTTGATTAATCATAAGCGTTCGACTCGTCGTATCGCCAATTTTTTTCTTTGCGAGTACAATATTAGCATCCGTTATGATAAATTCTACTCTCTTGACTGGGGCATAAGGCATCCAATCTGGATCAAAATGATAAGGATACTTATCAATCCAAGTATTTTTTAGTTCAACAATACCATCCGTATATAAAATTGTCGTATGATCTTTATCCTTATGAAATAAATGAAATCTAACTTGTGGGTTTGTCCTTTCATTGAATAATTCGATAGAATGAATTTTATTACGACTTAAAAAATGTTCTCTTTCTTCCGTTTTCATTTTTTCTCTCCTCTAGTAATACTAGAATATGTAAAAAATCAAGAAAATAGAACTTCGTTTTTCTTTTTTTCGTCCCTTTCTTGTTTAGAATAGATACAGCCACAATAATCTTGTCGATATAAATGATATTCCTTTGATAATTCAATACTACGATGATAGCCATCTTTCTTTTTAAAATCAGCAAACAAATAATTAAGCTCATACTGTTTAGCTAACTCTTGCCCAATTTCATTTAACACGCGACTATTCTTATAAGGGCTAATCGATAACGTCGTCGTAAAATAATCAAACTGGTACTCTTTAGCTAATTTAGCAGTTTCTTCTAAACGTAAACGGTAACACTGAAAACACCGTTCTCCACCCTCTTTGTCCTTCTCATGCCCTTTAGCCATAGTAAAAAACTCTTTAGGATCATATCTACCTGGCCATACCTCAACTGGATACTTTGTATTTAGTTCTTTGACTAACCGTTGTAATTCCGCTAAGCGTTTATTAAATTCCTCTTCAGGAAAAATATTAGGGTTATAATAAAGAATCGTAATATGAAAATAATCTCCAAGTACCTCTAATACCCGTGATGAACATGGCGCACAACAAGCATGTAACAATAATCTAGGTACCCTATTCCTTTCGATTTCACTCTTGATGATTTTCTCCATTTCCAACTGATAATTCATCCTCTTCACCCCCTGCTACAAATAATTTAGCGATTGCTTTTTTAGGAAGCAACATCTGTACATTTTTTACTATTTTAATTTCAAAACGATTAGTACTTGTATTGTACTCCTCTCCATCTAAACACCAAGGCTTTTTCAACTTTTCATGAAAAGTAATCGTAATATGATCAGTACGATGAAAATAAAATCCTGGTACTTTAGTAATATCATTAGTCTTCAAATAAATTAAACTTCTCACAATATCTTTTTTCTTTTGTAAATTACAAAACAACACTTCAAACTGACTATCATCCAATTTAATATTCTTATAAAAATTATTAATTCCCGCAATTCGATTCGCATTAGAAATTAAGGCAAACGTATAAAGTCCATGATACTTCTCACCATTTACTTCGTAAGTAATCTCATAACTTGGTGTCTTTTGTTGGAAAAAATCTTTGACTCCTAAAATAAGATAAGCAAGCTTACCTATTTTTTTCTTCATTTTTCGACTGGTTTCATACGCAATATTCATAAACTTACCAAATCCCGCAACATAAATAAAAGGATGATCATTTAACATACAAATATCAGTATTGACTACGTTACCAGACAAAATCATATCCAAATTACGATAAAGATTCTTACCTAGACCATACATTGTTCCAATATCATTGGTTGTACCGTATGGAAGATGAGAAATCAAAAGTCGTTGTTCACGCTCAAAATTACCAGTCATTGCCTCGTTAAACGTTCCGTCCCCACCGACAGAAATGACTAAATCAATATCACTAGGTAAATTTTTTACAATTTCTCTAGCATGACCATGATAATTGGTTTGATATATTTCTACTTGATATCCATATTCCTGAAATAAATCACTATACTTTGTAAATTCTGACATTTGTTTTTTCCGTTTTCTTGTCGCTAAACCACTATGAGGATTATAAATCAATATTGCCTTTCGCATAAAACACCTCTTAAAAAGTATTATATATTTTTTTAAAAAGAATTACAATCTAGAATAAGGCAAAGTAAAAGTAGGTTACCCTACTCACTTAAATTATGATAAACATCTTGTACATCATCTAATTCATTTAATGCATCGACAAGATTTAATACTTTTTCTTTTGATTCCTCATCAAGTTCGATTAAATTAGAAGCTACATAAGTAATTTCACTAGTAATATAAGAAGTAATTCCCATATTTTCTAATGCCTCTTTTACGGCTAAGAAAGTATCTGGGGTCGTATAAATTTCAAAAGTATCGTCATTAACAATAAAATCATCTGCTCCTGCATCTAATACCGTCATCATAATATCGTCTTCTTGATCATTTTTCTCTATAACGATAACGCCTTTACGTTCAAATAAATAACTAACACTACCGTCTGTTCCTAAATTACCACCACGTTTAGTAAAAGTTGAACGAACAAGAGATGCGGTACGATTACGATTATCCGTCAAACAGTCAACCATAATCGCAATTCCATGAGGCCCATATCCTTCATAACGAATACTTTCGAAGTCTTCCCCTCCCGTACTTCCAACTGCCTTATCGATTGCTTTTTGAATATTATCTTTAGGCATATTTTGACTACGACATTTTTCAATTACCATACGTAAACTAGGATTAGCATCAGGATCCCCGTTTGTTCCCTTAGCTGCTACATAAATTTCTTTAGCAAGCTTTTGAAAAATTTTTCCTCTTTCGGCATCAATCAATCCTTTTTTACGATGAATTGTTGCCCATTTTGAATGTCCACTCATTTTTTCACGTCCTTTTCTTTTATTATATAATTATGGACTAGTTTTTAATACTAGTATTTCTTCGTACTTCATAATATTATCATAGAATGAAAAAAAAGAAAAGATTTCTCTTTCCTTAATTAATATCTTCTAATAGTTTTCTCGACTATATTTTTAATATTGACTTCATTAAATGGTTTTTGAAGCATATCAATAATTGGATAAGTAAAAGCACGATCGATGACCTCTTTAGAACTATCACCAGTAATAATTGAAACTGGCACTTGTTTAAATAAATCATGAGCTTTAAAATAATCAAGTACTTCAAAGCCATCTACATTAGGCATATTTAAATCGAGTAACATACCGACAATCTTACCATCCGCATTACTATTGATAATATCCAAAGCTTCTTTACCATCATTCGCAATAATGACATCAAATGTATTATTGAAAATTTTCTTAATAAAGTTACTGACAATATTAGAATCATCAACTACTAAAATTTTCTGTTCTTTTACAACAGGTGTTGGATCTTCTTTAGGTACCGTATTGGCATCTTCCTTACCTAAATATTGTTTAACTAAATGAACAATACGAGTAGCTTCTGCCATCAACTCATCAAAATGATCCGTAACATAATACATGTTGTTGGCTTTACTTTCCATCTCGTGTTGATAAGCAAGTTCCGCTAACTTATCAAAGCCAAAATATCTAGCATCACTTTTTAATGAATGAACTAAAATCGCGTAATTGGCCATATCAGATATCTCTTTATATGATTTTATCTTGGATAATTTATCTTCAACATCCGTTAAAAAAGTTTCAAGCGTATCGTTATACGTTTCCATATCTCCAAATAACTCTAGGCTTTTTTGGACATTAACTCCGTTATTGATTAAAAAATTTACATCTTTCATCTTTACACTCCTATTCTTACTATTAATTACCCTAATTATAGCACAGTTTACTATTTTGTGTTTAAAAATTTGCGGATAACGCGATTTAACTCCTTACGGTCGATCGGTTTAGATAAATAATCATCAAACCCTTCTTTTAAATATTTTTCTTTCATTCCTGAAATAGCGTTAGCAGTTAAAGCAATTGTCGGCGTATGAAAATTAGAAATTTCTTTAAGTTTTTTTAATGTTTCAACACCACTCATTCTTGGCATCATATCATCTAATAATATCAAATCATACTCTTCTTTTTGTAAGATACGATTAACACAGTCAAAACCACTATCCGATTCTACTGTTTTAAGATTGTAATCTTTCAATAATCTGGAAGCTACTTTTAAGTTAATCTTATTATCATCGACAATCAGTACTTTTTTATTGGCCAAAAGACTTAAATCAATTGGATCTTCTTGCGGAGTAACCTCAGGGATAGAAACGGTAGGAGTCAAAACAATCTTTTGATCGAGCGCAACGGTAAACTTAGAACCTTTTCCATAAATACTTTGTACGACGATTTTACCATTCATCAACTCTACCAACTTCTTAGTAATCGCAAGACCCAGCCCAGTTCCCTCAATCGTAATATTTTTTTCGATATCAAAACGTTCAAATTTCGTAAACAATTTATCGATTTTATCTTTTTGAATGCCAATTCCCGAATCTTCAACCGAAAGGATTAAACGGCAAACATTTTCTTTCTGAATACAACTTACCCGAAACTCAATATAACCAGTCTTTGTATATTTTACCGCATTCGTTAATAAATTAAGCGCAATCTGTTTAACTCGCATATAATCGCCATATAAAGTTTTAGGAAGTAATGGATCAAAATTCGTTCTAAATTCAATAGGTTTCTCCCCTAAACGAGCCTTAGTCAAAGCGACTAATTCCTCTAATATCTTCATTGGCTCATATTCAGTATTTACAATTTCTAATTTGTTCGCCTCAATCTTAGAAATATCTAAAATCCCATTGACAATTTCTAATAAGTTTTCTGAAGCCATAATGATATCATTAACTTCTTCTTTTGCTTCATTAGAAATCTTCTCTTCAGAAAGAGCCTGACTAAAACCCACAATCGCATTTAATGGTGTCCTTATCTCATGGGACATGCTAGATAAAAATTCTGATTTAGCATTATTTGCTTTTTCTGCTTGTTCCCGAGCAAAATTAAGTTCGTTAATTAACTTCAAGTCAGGATTTTCAATCGTAAAATAAGTAAGTACCGTAATAAAAGCAGCCGCTGAAGTAACAAGTAAAATTTCTGGAAAAGTAGCTTGAATAATAACACTAACTGTAGCTAATACAATAAAAGCAAATGCCGGTAAATACTTTTTATCCTTTATCTCTTTATAATTAGAAAGCATAATAATTAGCCAAAAAACAACACAAATACCAGCTACAGCGTAACTAAAGATCGCACTAGGTCCATACGTATACATAAGATTTCCATCACTATAAATATTTAAAGGAATAATTAAAATAATTAAACTGGATACCAAATATATAGCTAGTAAAATACAAAAAGCCTTTTTAAAATAAGTTTTTCCTGTCTTTTCCAAATTTCCTTCCCCATCGCTGTGATTTTTTTTCGATGATATAATAAAAATATAATAAGTAAACAAGAAAACCCACCCTAGTATTCCTACCAAATATAATTTACATAACGGATTAGCAAAAAAATGGGTCGGATTAACAATAGCCAAATAAACACTTGCCATATCTAATATTAGAGTAATAAAAGTAACAATAAGTAATCCTAAGTAAATTTTATTTTCTAATGTATTTCGTTTTTTCTTCGTACAATAAATAATCGTAATTAACGCTAGGTAAAATAAACTAGCAATTTGAAAATATAAACTACCCATCTCTATACACCCCATACTTTTCTTAAACAGTATAGCATAGTTCCAAAAAAAATAAAACTAACATCTAGTTCTATTTTTTACTTTTTAAAATATTTTTTATTTTTGATTTTAAATTCTTGTCCACATTCTAATCCATAAGTTGAAGCAATATTGGGGATAATAGAATAAATATCATCGCGATGAACTCTACCACTCTGACAGAGTGCCTCTAACGAATCGACCATCTGACTCCCGTTTTCTAATGCTTTATTATATAAATCCATAAAGGATTCTGTAGACTGAATCGATTCGTACATAGGATGCAACCATACTTCATGTTTCTCATTTAAATAAGGACTTACTTCTTCTATATCTCGATGATAAGAAAAAGAACTTGTTCCTTTTAACAACGGATCTAATGAATCGAAAAGTACTTTTTTTATTCCATGTTTATCAAACTTTAAAGTCTTCATAAACAAAGGCATTTGCCAAATAGCAATTTCGATTTTATTACCCCCATTTGCAATCCCATAGGTTTCTTCTAAACTCTCATTTAACGTATCGACTAAGCTAGGAGAAATCTTTCTCTTCTGTTCAAACTCTAAATGTACTGGATAAGTCTTAGGATCAATAAATTCATATTTGTTCATCATATAAATATCTAATAAATTTTCTACTATACCATGTTGCCAAGTTTTATTTTTAGGATCTCTAGTATGATCCCCTGCATAATAGATAATATATGGATGAGTATAAGCATCTAATATATGGTGCATCACATATCCAGGACCAATAAATAATCGAGTTTGTTCATCTTCAATCGCTCCACTATTACTAGCACTTTTCAAATAGTTGTAAACAAACTCTTGAAATTTATGTTCTTGTAACAATACGGATTCTTGAACATTTTGGTCAAGTTTCTTTTGATTCCATATTTTATAAAAATTATAATAGATAAAAAAATCATGGCCTTGAGCAAAAACGGAATAATCATCATAATTTTTAAAACTAGATAAAGTATTAGTATTTAGTTTTTTCTTTAGTTGATGATAAAAAATATCATGTGTCTTTGGTCCAGGCATCTCATTACCCCCCTTATCTTATTTTTGAAGAACCTTTGGTTTAATTGGATAATCTTTTGTTGTCCCCTCATAAATAACTGAATCTTTTAACAATCCGTAATAATCAAACGGTCTAACATTATATGGCTTTTTATCAGAAAAAATGTCAACACCTGCCCCTTGTAAAACGGTAGTAATCCATTCTGAACAAAAATAATGATCTTCAACAGGAACTCCTCTACCACAAAAAAGCATCGATACTAATCCTAAAAAATTAAACCCTAATTCCTCTCGCCGAGCCCAATACTCTTCCATAATTTTACCAATGTCCTCATATTGTTTAGGAGTTACTGTTATAGGCATAACCGCAATATGAGCTTTATCCTCTTTTAAGGCAAACATACCACTATAAATACTTTCTTTAATAATCCCACTGTTAAAAGGATTATGAAGTTCTTTTCGCGCAAAAGACATCATATTGGTTAATGTATTATCGCGAGATAAGGATACATGGGAATATCCATCTCCAAGATAGCGGTTCCAAAACTTCATCTCCGCACGTAATTTAATTAATCTACCTGGTACAGTATCTAAATAACTCGCTACTACATATACTTTATCGTTATTCATAAAACCACCTTTAAATTCAATTCAAATTCTGTTTTTACTTTCTATATCCTACTTGATATTCCTTTGCATTCACTAAAACTTTTCCGCCTACATGTTGTAAATTTGGCAAAAAGTTTCCATTTTGAAAAGCATCAATATTTTTATCTGATAAATATAAATTACCACCAATTGCTTCTAAAGAATCCATTTTTTCCCCGTCTAATGCTTCAAAATGAGCATCTTTTAAAATAAAACGTATCGACTTAAGCCAATCTTTCTCAATGTCTGCTTTATAAGTAAGACTATCTGCACAAGCTAATATTTCGTTTTTACAATTACCTTCCCGATCGGTAAAATCACCTTCTGAAAATACTACCTGATCCGTTGAGCAATTCAACAAAGAAGCAACTTTGTGTTTTTGTACTGAACGATCAATGGCATAAGAAACAACTCCGGTTGCGGTGATAATAGGAAAAGCAACAATTCTTAAATGACGAATTGCTTTTACTCCAGAAGCGCCAGCATGAAAACAATTAGACGCCTCCAATAAAATTTTCTCCGACATCAACGAACGAGCATTTTCTCTTTTGGTCAATTTTAACATTTCCTCTGATATAAGATTTGAATTTTTCATATTTCTCTCCTCAATCTCTTTAAATTCGCGCATATTATAACACAAACTGTTATAATTTGTAAAATTTTCCCCTCTCAAAATGTTCTTTTCAAAAATACGTACATGTACTATTCTAACACAGAACCAAATAAGTGGGTCAAAGAAAAAGAGAAAATATTACCTATCGTGATATTTTCTCTTATAATCTTCATAATTACCAAGATAACTATTTAATTTATTGTTTTCAATAGCTACCACCCTATCGGCTAACTTATTGATAAAATAACGATCATGAGAGACAAATAGAATAGTACCAGTAAATTCTTTTAACGCTTCTTCCAACATTTCTCTGGTATCAATATCGATATGATTAGTCACTTCATCTAAAATTAAAAAATTAGCCTGTTCTTTAATTAATTCTAATAATTTAAGGCGAACTTTTTCACCACCAGACAAAGTCCCTACCCGTTTATAAATCGCATCATCGAAAAAGAGAAATTTCGCTAAAGTAGCACGTAAAACTGGCTCACTGCCTTGAAAGTTTTCTCGAACCGTTTCTAATACCGTTTTATTCTCATCGGCAAAATAAATCTCCTGGGGAAGATAACCAACCACCACTTGACTGCCTAAGTGAATAGAAGAATGTTCAGAACTTGATTTACGATAAGTAGCTAGAATTTCTTTTACTAACGTTGACTTCCCTGTACCATTTTTACCAATTAAGGCAACATGTTCACCATAGCGAACAAGAAGACTCGCCTTTTTCAACAAGCTTTTATTCCCAATAGAAAGATACAAATCTTCTATTTTTAGTACTTCTTTACCGGAACGATGAGCTACCGTAAATTGAAGAGGAAGTTCTTTCTTTTCTTCTGGTTTAGCAAGAACTTCTATTCTATCTAATCTTTTTTGAATACTCGCCGCACGTTTAAAAAACGATTCCCCATAAGGAGCTGCTAACTTGCCAAACTCCTGTAGTTTTTTAATCTTATTTTTCATTGCTTCAATCATCTTTTGTTGATCTTTATATTTTTCAAATTCGATCATGATCCTTTTTTCATTTTCTTGTTGAAAATACGAGTAATTGCCAAAAAACACATCAATCTTACTACCAGACAAAAGCATTGTCTTCGTCGCTACTTGATCTAAAAAGTAGCGATCATGAGAAATAATGATCATCGTTCCATCATAACTTTTTAAATAATTTTCAAACCACTCTAAAGTCTCCATATCTAAATGGTTAGTAGCTTCATCTAAAAGTAATAAAGAAGGTTTTTTCAAAATAAGAGATGCCAAATAGATAATGGTTTTTTCTCCACCAGACAAGGTTTGAAACTTTCTATCTAGCATTTCTTCTCTTATCTTAAAACCAGCACACACTTTACTAAATAACGTTTCCTTTTCATAGCCCCCTGCTTCGTGATATGACTGTTCTAAATCACAATACTGATTACATAATTTTTCTAACCGCTTACTATCTGTTTCTGAAGCCAGTAAAGTCGCAATATGATTCATTTTTTCTTCGATTTGTTGAAGAGGAAGAAACGCATTCATAAGAATTTCTCTAACCAACACTTCTTGATCAACTTGTGGAGGAATTTGAGGAAGGTAACCAATCGTAATTCCCTTGCGTAAGGCCATTTCTCCTTCATCTAATGTTTCTAGACCAGCTATTATCTTTAATAAGGTACTCTTTCCGCTCCCGTTTGAGCCAATAAGCGCAACTCGTTCATTCGTACTGATTTTGAAATCAAGTTCTTTGAATAATTCTCTCGTTCCAAAATGTTTACTCGCTTTACTGATGTTTACCTCAATCACGATAATCCCCTCCAAATATGAAATTACTACTATTGTATCATGAAAACCACAATACCTTCCACTTATCCAAAAAAATAAAGTAAATTTTGTAAATTTCTTGAAATAGTAAATCTCTTATGTTATGATGAATGCATAAGAGCAAGTACTCAAAGCCCAAAAAAGGGAAATATTTAAGTCCGTTTAGTTTGAGTACTTGTCTTTGTTTTTTGGTAAGCACCAATCTATTAGGATTGAGTGCTTTTTTTGTAATCAGTTATTTAACTAAAATGAAGAGTAAGAGAATTAGTGAAAAAATGATTACTAGTAAAGATGAGATTAGTAAATCTTTCTTAACCATACTAAGCCTCCTTCCTATCGAAGTTGGCAAGCACTCAAAGTTTTAACTATTTCCCAGTAAAAAATCAACAAAAAAAGAGAATAAAAGCAAATCTGTGATTGAGCATTTTATTCTCTTTAATTCAGTGATTTACGATGATTCTTTGAGTCTCACTGATTTTTATTTACGATATTCGAACTCAAAATCTAAAATTCGTACTTTATCATTTTCTTTAGCGCCTAACTCTTCTAATTTATCATCGATTCCCATTTTACGAAGTCGTTTAGCGAAACGAAGTACACCTTCTTCAGTCGTAAACTTCGTCATTCTAAATAATTTTTCTATTTCCTCACCATGAACGACCCAAGTTCCATTATCTTCTCTAGTAATTGTATACGGTTCTTCTTTCTTAAATTGATAAAGAACATGTCCTTCAAACTGATCTTCTTCATATAATGGCTCTTCTTGGATTTTCTCTAACATGTCGCCAAGTTCTAACAAGACTGGTTCCAAACCTTCTTGATTCATCGCACTAATTGGAAATATTTTCGCATCAACTAAAGATTTAAATTTTTCTAAATTCTCTTTAGCCCCTTCGATATCCATCTTATTAGCAATCACAATCTGAGGTTTTTCCATTAATTTTTGACTGAAAGAAGCAAGTTCACGATTAATCAGTAAATAATCTTCATAAGGATCTCTTCCTTCCGAAGCTGACATATCGACCACATGGGCAATTACTCTAGTTCTTTCAATATGGCGTAAAAACTTATCTCCAAGGCCTTCCCCATGACTAGCACCTTCGATTAATCCAGGCAAATCAGCCATCACAAAAGTACGATTTTTCTTATCTTTAACCACGCCTAAATTAGGGGTAAGTGTCGTAAAGTGATAGGCTGCAATTTTAGGCTTTGCTTTAGATACCATCGAAATTAAAGTACTTTTTCCCACACTTGGTAACCCAACCAAACCAACATCTGCTAGTAGTTTCAATTCTACTTTGATATACTTTACTTCCCCAGGTTCACCATTTTCACTATAGTTAGGGGCGGGATTACTTGGTGTCTTAAACGCAGTATTCCCACGGCCACCACGACCACCATAGGCAACCACTACTTCATCGTCTTTTCCCCGTAAATCCGCTAAGATTAATCCACTATCGGTATCAGTAATGACTGTTCCTTGTGGGACTTTAATCACAATGTCTTCACTATTTTTTCCATTACAGTTTTTACCAGTACCATTCTCACCTTTTTTTCCTTTAATAATCTTATGATAACGTAAATCTAACAAAGTATGTAATCCTTGATCGACTTTAAAAACAATATTACTACCACGACCACCATTTCCGCCATAAGGTCCCCCCATCGGAATATATTTCTCCCGACGAAAAGCAGTACAACCATCCCCACCATTACCGGCATGAATTTCCATATACACTTCATCGATAAACATAACAACACCTCCCTCTTTTTACCTCTAATTAATTATTAGGCTTATAATAGTTATCACCTAACTTTTTCGCTAACAGCTTAGCTTCTCCTTTTTCATCAACAGATACAATATCAACGACACTTTTTTCTTTAGGAATTCGACCGATTGCCATTCTACCATTAACAGGTAAAGCAAGTAACTGATCAGAGACTACACCTAATAAATATAATTTCTGAATTTCGTAAATATCCTCTGTCCAAACCCCATTTTTACTCCTGCCAAGCATCGGAAAAGAAATCCCTGTTTTTTCACTCAAATAAGGTACCTGATCTAACAATTCACTAATCGTATTAGAATACGCTAAAATCTTATCTGGATAAAAACAAGCAATATTCATTCCATTAGAAAGAGGAATGAATAACTGAGCCGCTTCTGGTGCTTCTTCTAATGAAGTCATCCCCTTGGGCCACTCTTCTACCTTCCATTCACACTCACTAAATAATCGATTGACATTTTCTTTTGTTAACTCCATATAAGTCCTCCTAATTATAAGAAAAAAAGAATAGCGCTGTCACTATTCTTCTACTACTGGGTAAACACTTGCTCTCTTCTTATCTTTTCCAAGTCGTTCGAATCTGACAATACCAGATACTTTAGCAAATAACGTATCATCATTTCCTCTACCTACGTTTACACCAGGCATAATTTTAGTACCTCTTTGACGATAGATAATAGATCCTGCTGTTACAAACTCACCGTCAGCAGCTTTAGCTCCTAATCTACGTCCCGCAGAATCACGGCCGTTAGCAGTAGAACCTTGTCCTTTATGGTGAGCAAAATATTGGATATTTAATACTAATCTACACATATTCGCTTTCCTCCTTACTTTACTATAATATTTTTTGGGTAATTAACTTGTAATTCTTTCAATAATTCAATCATATTCCATAATAACTTCTGTCCGATTTCATCATCACGCTGTACGATCAACTTCATTTGATCTTTCTTTTCTTCTACCGTTAAAACACCAGGCGCCACACTATCAATGCCATTTACTGTAGTGATGACAATACTACTCACACTACTACAAACAATATCTTTACCAAAATCAGCATAATTAGCGTGTCCCGTAATGGTTACTTCACAAACAGAAGAATGATTATATTTTACTTTTACGACTATCACGAAATTTACCCATTAATCTTTTTAATTTCTATTTTTGTATAAGGTTGTCTGTGACCAAGTGTTCTACGATTACTACGGTCTTTGCTCTTATATTTGAATACACGAATCTTCTTTTGTTTACCGTGTTTTACAATAACACCTTCAACACTTGCTTTTTCTACGTAAGGATTTCCAATCTTACTGTCGAGCATTAAAACCTCATTAAATACAACTTTGTCTCCTTCATTACCGTCTAATTTTTCTACAAAAATTACACTTCCTTCAGAAACCAAATATTGCTTTCCACCTGTTTTAATTACTGCGTTCATTACTATACCTCCTTTATCATTTTCTAGACTCACTCTTAAGGTACAAATTTCTTTGTTTTTCTTACCTTTTCAATGTGGTTTGAAGACTAGAGGTCTCAAACATCTAGAATAATACCATAAACCTGCCAACAAGTCAAATAATTTCGCGATTTTTGTGATAATATTAGGCTTTTTTCTATCTATCTTTTACAACTATCGATGATAATTAACGGAACGAATATTTCGTCTTCAGTATATCCAGCATGATGAGAAAATAGTACCGTATCTCCTTCTGAAATTAAGCATTTATTCGAGTTTTTCGCTATTGCGATAAAGTCTCCAATCGCACTTTCAAATAACGGGTTTGGATTTCCATCTCCAAATAATTGGCTATTTATTACCTCCTCCTTATCATATAAAGAAAAATATTTGCCAAATAACTCCTGAAACTTTTCTTTAAACTTATCTTTACAGCCATCTTTCACTTTAAACGATACTGCTCGTTGTTCAAGGGAAGGAGTTCGTTCTAACATATTTACGATTTCTGGATAATCATCTAAATAAATAGGCTCTACTGGAATATGACCATGATCGGCAAGGACAATCACTACCGTATCCGTTAATTCCTTACACAATGCTTCGACTTTATCATTTCTTATTTTTATTAAATGCCTAACTTCTTCACTATCTGGACCAAGTAAATGCATCGAATGATCCGGTTCATCATCATAGGCGTAGATAAACTTCTTACTAGACGATTTAGCTTCCTTTTTTATTCTATCTAACATCTCATCCAAGCTAGAATAATGATTTTCTCCAAACGGAAAAAGCTCTATTGCTTGGTTAGAACCCATCTCATTGATTTCACTAGCCATCGTCTTCGTTACCAATAAGTCTCTTACCGTTAAAAACTCTTCGCATAGTTCTTCTTTTCCTTTTTCACTATTCAGAAATAAAGTAATTGTTTTATCGATTGGCTCAATATAAGTATCCCACCCTAGCCAACCATGTTCTACTGGGTTTAGTCCCGTTCTTATCGAAGTAGTAGCTGCTGTAGTCGTGGCAGGAAAAACAGTAGTGATATCTTTTACTCTTTTCTTAAGGAAAAAAGAATCTTTATCTAAACTTCGTTCTAATATTCTAGAACCCATCCCATCAAATAAAATCATCACCACATAACTAGGTTTCTTTTCTTCTAATAAATGATCGAGAAAAGAATTGGTCTCATGATGATACGCTAAACCAAAATATTTTCTAATTGAACAGGCAACATTAGTTAGGCCATCCTGATAATTATTTTTTACTTGCATACTTTAATCCCTCACTATTTATAGAAATATATTTTTCATATACCGGAGTATAGGTATCGATTGCTTGATTGACATCAATAATATAATCTTGAACCATACAATGGGCATAAACATCATCATAATATTCACGTAACAATTTACCACCTAAAGCCTGCATTGTTTTCGCAGAAGCCAAATTATCTTTATCACAATCCATAAGTACTTCTTCTATCCCATGTTGCTGGCAACACAAAAGACCTAAATACAAATTAATCTTATTATACCCTTTTCCTCTTTCTGTAGGCCGAATGCTATAACCAATATTACCGCCATATTTCTTTAGTCTTTCATTTAATGCCAAACGAATATTCATCATACCAACAATTTTTTTTGATCACGTTCTCTAACCAAAAAATAAGTCTCACTAGGTACTTTTTCTTCATTGGATATTCGATTTCTATCTTCTTCTAACTTATCTAACCATTCCTCATAACGATCTAAATATCGATATAAGCCACCAACACCATTGATTTCCGAATGATACGTATAAAATTCTTCAATATAGTCAATCGCTTCTCTTTCTTGTTCCTTACTAGGCTTTACTAGTTTTAATCTATCCATTTTTTCACTTCCCATCTTTAACTTTCGTTTTTTACTGTCACATAATTAAATTTTTTCCCCGTACTTATTCCCTCTGCTTTCTTTCATAATGGTTTTCTTACTCGTAATCAACAGAAAAAGTCACGAATAATTTTCTCGTGACTCCAAATACATGTGTAGGTAAAACTTACCCGAGATAGCTCACAACTAATTGCTTATATCTCCTCACTTGTCTAAATAATATATAAAATTAAGTAAAAAGTCAAGAAAAAGCGTTCTAACCATACTTTGACTCAATACTCTTACTTCTATTTTCTAGATTTTCGGCTTTATTCTCTTTTGATAGACTGGTACTTCAGTTTTTTCAGCTTTCAACTGATTTAAAGTACCAAATAAAGTACCTTTAGTAACCGGAATATTCTTTTCGTTTAATAATTGAAGTGCCTTTGTTAATTCACTATTCTTATATTTTACTACTTGTCCGTTTAAAAATAAATTGCTTGGATAGAATCCAATCGAACTACGTTTCATGGTTTCGATTTCATTTGGTCTTAATAAATGAAAAGCTTCTTGATTCTTAGCTACATATCGATTAATGATACTAGCTGCTTGAGGATTAGAAAGATTTTTGGCTAACTGTTGAATAAAGTTAGGAGAATAGCCATATTTTTCATAATGACTTAACAAATCATATGGTCTATTTTCTTCCATACAAGCTTTCATCTCATTAGATACTTCTTCTACTGTCTTTAACATAAAAGCCAAGAATTTCTTAGCAGCAAGTGCCGCTTTTTGATCGACTAGCTCTGTAGTATCACCATCGACTTTTCGACATACTTTTCGTAAAAAGTCAAATTCTTTTCTATCTACTTTAAATGTCGTACAAAACTTACTAATGGTAGCTTCTTCCGCATTAATAAATTGTCGCATCATTAAAATTGCGCCATCACCAAATTCATCTAAAGTAGCCTGAATTCTTTTTTGATGACGTTCTTGTTGAAGTTCAGCTATCTTCTGATTCTTTCTATCTTCCATGAACATTTTTATCGTTCGTACAGTAACACCTAATTCTGAATTCATTTCATCTTCATCATTTAGGAAAGCAGAAAAAGCTTTTTGAACATAAGCATTAGATACATTTAACTGTTCAGAACAATACTGATAAAATTCTTTCATAGTAGAAAATGAAGTATATTGATGAATAAAAATCGATAAAATCATCAAGTCCAATTTTGTATTCTTTAATTGATCATTCATTGTCGTAATTGCTTCATCAGCTTGATCCTTTTGTTGTTTACTATTTTCAAACCAAGTGATTACTTTCTCAATTTTTTCTACATCCTTAGGCATACTTTTTTTAGCATATTCTAAGATGTCTAGATAACATTCATAAGGATAAACTAAGGAATCAGATAAGAATGGATTAATTCCCTGCTTATATATCTGTATCAAATTTTCTAGCTCACCAGCATAAATTTCTTCTATTCTTTCCCAATATAAATCTTGACTATAGCAAAACAAGTGACGTTGAAAAGAAGACGATGTTATTCCATTTTGATTAAAGTATTCATACATTTTAGAAGAATTATTCAAATCACTAAGCGGTAACTGGTTAATTAATGGATAAAGAGTTTCCACTATTCTGGCTTGACTACGAAATAAAATTCCCTTTTCATGAATGGACTTATCAAAATAATGAGGATCACGTTGATCCACCCAATCACTTAACGCTTTAAAAGCTTCCTGATCTTCTTCCGGAATAAAATCATGACAGTAATGAATAAAACGATAATCTTTTGTCTTTGCCATTTTCTCAATATCTGGCATTAATCGTTCATAATTTTCCTTGGTATAAATTTTCTTTTCCCAGGCTAAATCTTGATCAACAATTTCTTTTAAATTTGGAAATTCTTTTTTTCCAACTACTGTTTCTAAAAATGTTTGAGCAACTCCAAAAGCACCATAAGGAATATCCA
The DNA here is from genome assembly GCA_018716115.1 of Candidatus Alloscybalousia intestinigallinarum. Lineage (GTDB taxonomy): Bacteria > Bacillota_I > Bacilli_A > RF39 > UBA660 > Alloscybalousia > Alloscybalousia intestinigallinarum. The sequence goes on along the minus strand of DVKF01000013.1, from coordinate 592 downwards.
TTAAATATTCCAAATGCTTCCTCTTCATCCAGTTAATTTCATGTGATTTAGCAATCAAACGATAATCATAATATAAAGAAAAATCAAAATGACTAGTTCCATCTTCTTTTACTGGTGAAAAATCTAAATTCGTAGAATTCACAAACTGACAGAATTCATCAAAATTAAATTCAAAATGATCTAAACGATATTTATTTTCTAAAGCCTTAATCTGTTCAAATAACCAAACTCTCTGTTCGTTTCCCTTTAGATGCGTAAGACAATAATAAGGTAATCCCAACGCATAATCTTTAAAATGTTTGTATTCACTATTGTTTACTTCTTGTATATTTTGCATAGCTTCTTTAACTGAAAATTCTTTTTTTTGTTCATATAACATAGTATTCTCCCCTTTTCTGAGTGGGTATTATAACACAAAAACAAGATTTACACAAATAAACGAGATCAAAACACAAAAAAACTATGATTAATTTGTGATAATGTCTTAAGTGTTAACTTGCGAAAATGTCTCACTGTTATATAATATGTCACCGAGGTGACATAAATGAGAAAGGTAGAATTAAGAATGAAAGAACAAGAAAAATATAAAGTT
>DVKF01000012.1 GCA_018716115.1 Candidatus Alloscybalousia intestinigallinarum | reverse complement strand
ATTTATAGACATAAGTTTGTTCCTTTCAGTGTTTTTTTGTGTTAATTACATTGTATCAGACTTATGTCTTTTTATTTAAACAAAAATAGCATTGGTGAAAATATTCACCAACACTATTTATAATACAACCATTTTTCACGATTTTTGTTTTATATTTTTTAATCATTTTTCATAGATACACTTATTAATCATATTTGGTTTTGGCATAAAAGTAAATTTATATTACCCTTTTCTATTTCCGGATAGATAAAGAAACTAAAATAAAACATGATAAAACAACAGCGATACGATATATTCTTATAGTAAAACAATGCATTGATAGAAAATATAGAGAATTATATAATTAATATAGAAAGGGAGGAATATTATGGAGACTTTAAATTTAAATGTTCGTGTTAATGCTGAAGACAAAAAAAGGTTTGAACAATTTTGTAATAGTGTTGAAATGAATGTGTCTACTGCGATTAATATGTTTATAAAAGCAGTATTAAGAGAACAAAAATTGCCGTTTGAAATACGTTCAAATACTTTGAATGAAACAGTTTATGAAAAACTAAAAGAAGCAGAAAGAAAAATGGCCAATACTTCTAAAAGATATTCTAAAAAGGAAGTTTTAGAAAGTATGAATCATATTATAGAATAATTTTATATACAAAATAGAATTTCTACCTATTGACAAAGCGGATTTGAATGATACTATTTATTATATTTCTCATGAGTTAAAAAATGTTACTGCATCGATAAAACTTCGCGATTTGTTTATGAATGGTTTTGATCATATTTTACAATTTCCTTATGGTTGTTCTATTTATAAAACATCAGGAGTCTTGAAAAACGAATATAGAACTTATAAAGTGAAAAACTTTCTTATATTTTACACTATAAACGAAGATGAAAAAATAGTTACTGTGGTTAGAATATTGTATCAAAAATGGATATACTCAATATTTTAAAATAATTTAAAACTAGTGCTTTGAACCCAAATCACTAGTTTTCCTTTGCTATAATGGTAAATTAACTTTAATTTTTATCGGCATGTTTTCTTTTTATATATCCCTCATTATTTTATCTATTCATTAAATAAGAACTATTCTTTACTGCCGCCTAGAAATATTTAAAAGGATCCCAATACTAATCAGACTAATCAATAAGCTACTGCCTCCATAAGATAAGAAGGGGAGAGTAACTCCAGTAACCGGAATTAGTCCAATAACCACCATCAGATTCATTACGGTTTGAATCATGATTTGAAACACCATACCAAACGCTAAATATTTTCCAAATGGATTCTCCGCCTTTAAAGCAATTTCAATTCCTCGCCATAAGACAATAAGAAATAACCCAGCCACGATAATGACACCTAGAACCCCAAACTCTTCACTGATAATGGAAAAGATAAAATCTGTTTGTGGTTCTGGTAAATAGAATTGTTTCTGCCTAGAATTGAGAAAACCCTGTCCAAGTAAGCCGCCAGGTCCAATCGCATATAGACTCTGGATAATTTGAAAACCAGTTCCTAGAGGGTCACTCCACGGATCTAAAAATGAAGTGATTCTATCCATTCGGTAAGGTGCAATGGCAATTAAAACGACAATCCCAACCACCCCAATTGCCCCAAGCCCCAGAAAGAATTTCATGTTGACCCCTGCGACAAACAACATGGCCAAAATACTAACCACAATAATCATTCCCGTTCCAAAGTCCGGCTGTAACATGATAAGACCAAATATCAGAAACAACACGAGAAGGATGGGGATAACCCCTTTTCTAAAATCATGCAAAAATTTCTGATTATCGGCAAGATATTTTGCGGTAAAGATAATTAATCCCAACTTCGCAAATTCACTTGGTTGAATCCCAAACGATCCAATCCCAAACCAACTTTGACTTCCATTTCTCACACTCCCAATTCCAGGAATTAGGACAAGCACTAATAGAAAAAGACAAACCAGTAAGATTGGATTTGTCTTTTTATAATAGAGCGTATAATCGATTTTTGAAATTGTAATCAGTAGAAAGATTCCTATTCCGATAAATAATGCTTGTTGTTTCACATATTTAAAGCTATCGTGAAACTTATATTCTGCCCAGATAGAAGAAGCAGAATAAATCATTATAAGTCCAAATAATATTAGAAGCAATACAGCGATAAAAAGAACAAAATCAAAATGTTTTTTCTTCATTTTATCACGAATCTCCTTTATTTATTATAACCAAACACCGAAGAATATTCCTCCCATAGCAAGAATTAAACCAATGACCCAAAATAATTTAACAATATCTCTTTCCTCCCAACCAAGTTTTTCAAAGTGATGATGGAGAGGAGCCATTAGGAATAATTTTTTCTTAAATACCGTAATCCAGAATACTTGTAAGATATCAGCTAAGGTTTCCGCAATAAATACTCCAGCTACTACCGCTAACGTAAGTTCTCGATGAGTTAAAATGGCAATGGCGCCCATCACTCCACCTAAAGCTAAACTTCCAGTATCCCCCATAAATATTTTGGCAGGATGAGTATTGTAGACTAGGAATCCTAGTAAAGCACCAGTTAAGATAAAAGTAAAAATACCCATATCTTCAAAACCAACAACCATACTAATTAAACTGAAAGCGATAAAGGCAATCGCTGATAAGCCACCAGCCAGTCCGTCCAAACCATCCGTTAAGTTAACAGCATTAGAAGCACCAACTAAGATGAAAAGAATAAATAATCCATATACCCATCCCATCTCAATATGAATACCTAAAGTAGAAACAACTAGTGCGGTTTGACCACCATTTTTCATATACATATAGAAAAAGATTAGGGCAATGATAATTTGCGCAACCAATTTCTGAAACTCCGTCAGTCCTTCATTTCCTTTTTTCTTAATACTTAAGTAATCATCCAAAAAGCCAATAATCGCATAACCGATAAAAACCACCAACACGATACCTAAATTAGAAGTATAACTCATTCGATTAGTCAGAATTAAAAATAAAGTGGCCAGGAGTGTCGGAATGATAAAGATAAAACCACCCATCGTAGGAGTTCCTTCCTTCTTACGATGATTTTCTCCTACAAAAACGCTAATTCGCTGTCCTACTTTCCAACGCTTCAAAGCTGGTACTAAAAATAATCCGAGAATTACAGCACCCAAAAAACCAATCATGATCGCAAACATGGATTTGGTTAACATTAACATAGTATCACTCCTATTTCTGATAATTAATTATACTACATAAACAAAATAATCGTTTTTGAATATTAAAAAATTATACAAAATTTTACACTCCACGAGCTTCTATTTCAGTATATGATAGATTCTATTGTTTATACGTTAGAGTTTATTTTCTCTAAAAGAGAAGGTAATTTACGAAAAAGGCAATGGAAGAAAAGAAGAATATGGTATAATCAAACAAGAGGTGAAGAGACAAATGAAGAAGAAAGCCTTAATTATTGGTGGGGGAGTAGCTGGGTTAACCGCGGCGATAGTTTTAGAAAAAAATAATGTTGAAGCGTGGGTAATAGAACGAAACGATCGCCCATTAAAAAAGCTTTTGCTAACCGGAAATGGGAAGTGTAATTATTGGAATCAGGATCAAGCACTTTCTCATTATCATTCAACGACAGAAGATCTACTTCCAGCGTTAATGACTAGTAGTAGGCAACAAGAAGTATTTTCTTTTTTTGACTCTATTGGTATTATACCCCGAATAAAGAATGGTTATTACTATCCTTTTTCTAATCAAGCATCAAGCATTGCAGAGTTACTTTATTTAAGTGCGAAAGAACAGAAAGTAAACTTTTTAACGAATGTATTGGCGGAAGAAGTAATCTATCAGAATAATCAGTTTATCGTTAACCCAAAAACAGAAAAGATAACCGGAGATCTATTAATTGTCGCAACAGGTTCTAATGCTTACCCAAGGACTGGATCAGATGGGATAGGATACCAAATTGCAAAATCGTTTGGTCATCAAATTATTCCGGTATTACCTGCTTTAGTACAATTAAAAATCAAGGGAAATTATACCAAAGATTGGAAAGGAATTCGTTGTGATGCACGACTAGTTGGGTTAGTAAACGGTAAAGTTATCCAAGAAGAAAATGGGGAACTACAATTAACAGAGTATGGAATTAGTGGAATCTGCACTTTAAATATTAGTAGTAAACTAGCTAGAAGTCTAGCAACAGGAGACAAAGTAGAAGTTGCCATTCATTTTTTACCTTGGTTAAACTCAAAAAAAGAAGTACAAGCCTATCTAGAACAAAGAGCGAATCATTTTCCTAACCGAACACTAGAAGAATTAATGGAAACGATACTTCCTTATAAGTTAGTTCATGTTCTATTTGATTACTATAAGGTAGACTATAAAAAGAGTTGGGATAATTTTACTTCTCAAGAAAAAAATACCGTTAGTGAGTTCTTGTTTCAACACAAAGTTGAAGTAATTGGGACGAATTCTTTTGATCAAGCCCAAGTGTGTAGTGGCGGAGTCCCTCTAACTGAAGTGAATCTTGATAGTTTAGAGTCAAAAAAGAAAAAAAACTTATATTTTGTAGGAGAAATCCTCGATGTAAATGGAGATTGTGGTGGATACAATCTAGGCTTTGCCTTCTTATCTGGAATGGTAGTAGGAAAGAAAGTAGGAATCGATAAATGATTAGAATGAGAGAAATGAAAGTAGGGGTACAAGAAGAAGAAACGAGTGGCATAAAAAATAAAGTCTGTAAAAAATTACACCTTACGGCAAAGGAAATTAAAAATATTACGATTATCAAAAAATCATTAGATGCGAGAGACAAAAAGAACTTACACTACGTTTATGAAATAGATATTGATTTGGTAAATGAAAAGAATATCTTACGTAAATATGGTTCTAATCAGATTTTTTTGAGTCCTAACGAAAAGTATCAATTTCCTTCTTCTGGTAGTAAAAAATTAGACAATCGCCCGATTATTGTAGGAAGTGGTCCAGCTGGATTATTTTGCGCCTATCTATTAGCGGAACATCATTATTCACCACTCGTCATTGAACGGGGAGACAAAATAGAACAGCGAGTAGGGGTAGTAGAAAAATTTTGGAAAGAAGGAATCCTAGACCCAGAATGTAACGTCCAATTTGGAGAAGGAGGTGCGGGAACTTTTTCTGATGGCAAACTAAATACACTAGTGAAAGACAAAATAGGACGTGGTAAAAAAGTGTTTGAAATTCTCGTCTCTTGTGGCGCTCCACCAGAAATCTTGTATGAGAAAAATCCTCATGTGGGAACTGATTTGTTACGTACGGTAATGACCAACATGCGTAATAAAATTATCGAAATGGGTGGCGAGATAAAATACCGCACCAAGCTAACCGATATTATCGTAAATCAAGGCTCTTTACAAGCAATCGAAGTAAATCATCAGACGATAATTCCTTGTAGTCATTTGATTTTAGCAATTGGTCATAGCGCTAGGGATACTTTTCAGATGTTACATGAACGTAGGATAAAGATGGAAGCCAAGCCCTTTGCGGTAGGGTTGCGGGTTCAACATCCGCAAAAAATGATCGATGAAGCTCAATATGGAACAAGAGAAATCCCTCTTCCTCCAGCCAGTTATAAACTAACGGCAACAACTTCAAAAAATCGAAGCGTCTATACGTTCTGTATGTGCCCAGGTGGTTATGTTGTCAATGCTTCTAGCGAAGAGAACCGGCTAGTCATAAATGGAATGAGCAACCATCAAAGAAATAGCAAAAATGCCAATAGCGCTGTAGTTACAAGTGTTACACCCGATGACTTTGGATACGATCCCTTAGCCGGCATCGAATTTCAAAGACGCTTAGAAGAAAAAGCCTATCAATTAGGAAAAGGAAAGATCCCAATTCAATTATGGAAAGATTATTTAGAAAATCAAGAAAGTAAAAAATTGGGAGCGGTAACTCCAGTAATGAAAGGGAAATATCAACTAGCCAATTTGAATTTGTTATTCCCAGAGCCAATCAATGAAGCGTTAAAAGAAGGAATAACTCTTTTTGATCATAAATTGAAAGGTTTTTCTCGTTGCGATATAATTTTAGCAGGAGTAGAAAGCAGGACTTCTTCGCCAATAAGAATCATCCGTGATAGTGAGACTGGATTTTCTTCAGTCGCAGGAATTTATCCATGTGGAGAAGGAGCTGGCTATGCTGGTGGGATTACTACGGCAGCGATGGATGGAATTACTATCGCTGAACTTTTGGCTTCCGTTTATGAACCCATTGCTTAAGTACCTTGTCATATTTTAACTAAAATGTATAACATAACAAAACAAAAGCATTAGCTTATCTCGAACTAATGCTTTTAAGATACTAATTTTTTCTGTTTGATTTCTTCACTTTGTAAATAATCATGATCCAAATGTAATTGATTCATCGCAATTCTATCGATTTCTTGATTTGTCGTAAAGTCCGTATGAAGAAAATATTCACGCCACTTGTTGTACCAAAGAAGAACATTGCTGCCTTCATCAGTAAGAACCACTTTATTATTAAGCGTATCTTGATCATAAGTAGTATCGTTTAAGGTACTCATTTCTCCTGTAATACGATCTTTTACTTGAACAGGAACCCCAAACCGTCTAGCTTCTAATAAACAACGGTTAAGAGGAATCCATAATTGATTAATCATTTCTGTCTGCTTAATTTGATCTAAATAGCACGCTTTAATTTTCTCAATCTGCATCTGAGAAATCACGGAGTAGTTACGGTCAACCACTTTATGATTTCTTGTAACTAATTGGTCAAAATCTTCATATTTCTTCTTAATGGCTTCCGTTTTCGTTTGAAAATCATTATCACTTTCGGAAACTAGTGGATCATTAAAATTGCGAAGTGCTTTTTGTAATCGCTTAGAAGAATTTTGATAATCTTCCATTTTCTCTCCAATTGCTTTAGAAAAATAATGAGTCAAAAAGAATAAATCTACTTCATCTAATTCGGTAATTTTGTTTTCTAATTCTTGAATTTCGTCACGCTCACTCATCGGAATTTCCACCTCATCTAAAATACTGTAGAACTGCCAACTGCGTTCAGGATTAAACAAATTAAGTGGTAAATTTTGCATGCGACATAACGCCAATTGGTTGAAGGCACTATCACTTAATGTTTCAAGATAATTCTTCCAATTTAATACCCATGCATTAAGATCGATACCAGGATAACGATTCTGAATCTCATGGATAATGGCATCTTTTTCTTTCCTTTCAGATAGATTACTTGTTTTCATTTGTTCTAATTGAAAAAATAGTTCTAATTCACTGACTCCCCGTAAACGGGAGAAACAATCTTCGTTAGTTTTTCTCATGTATAGTACTACACCTCTTTCTTAATTTTTATTCATGATAAATTTATAAATGTCGATATAATAATTGCCTAACTTTGTACTCTGAAAATAAAAAAGTACACTAAAAAAATAGGGTACTTCTCTAATATTAACACATAAATTTAACTAACATTAAAATAATAACATAACAATTTTTATTCTGTCAAGTCCTAAATTTTAAAAAAATTCATCGATAAGAAAGAACAAAATGAAAAATTTATTTTTCATGTCCCAGTCGTTACCTCTTGGGCTTTCTGCTTCATCGATAAAGTTACCTTTATTCTCCACAGACTTAACATCCGATAGTCGCTACCGTAGTTTTTTGTTCTTCATTTTGTATCTATTTCTTTTTATGCCAATTCTTTTACATATTTCCTTATTCCTTCAAATAATATATTTTGACTAGCATTGATATCTCTATCATGGACACTTCCACATTCTGGACATACCCAGTTTCTAACTGATAATTCTTTTACTTTCTCATTCTTATATCCACATTTACTACACTCTTGACTACTTGGATAATAGGTGTCTATCTGTATATATCGTTTTCCATAATACTTAGCTTTATATTCTAATATGCGACATATCTCAGATAAACGAACATCAGTTAAAGATTTAGAGAACTTCTTTTCTTCCATCATCTCTTTTACTTTTAATGTTTCGCTTACAATGATATCATTTTCTAATACTAGTTTTTTCGTTATTTGATGAATAAAATATTTTCTGGCATTTTTTAATTTCTGGAATAGAATGGCTATTCTTTTCTTCGTCTTATAATAATTACTGCTTCCTTTTTCTCGCCTAGCTAACTCTCTTTGTTTCCTTTTGATTCTTTTTTCATACTTTTCAATAATTTTCTCATTTTTTATCTTTTCTCCATCACTTGTAATCACAACATCTTTTATTCCTAAATCTATTCCTACTATTCTTTTAGGGATAATCTTTGACTCGATATGATTTACTTCTACTAAGACACTAACATAATATTTTCCACTTGAATACTCACTAATGGTTGCATTGATTATTCTTCCAGGTAAAGACTCTAAATTCCTATATCCTTTAATCTTTACTTCTTTTAATTTAGGAAGAGTAATTACTTTTCTTTTTAGATCCATTTTAATATTCTCATATTTTCTTTCTTTATAAGTACTAGTCATATAATTCGTTCGATAACTTCTTTTTGAACTATACTTTCCTTTAAACTTAGGATAATTGTTTTGATGATTAATAAATCGCTTAATGCCATCTTCTAAATCAAATAA
>DVKF01000011.1 GCA_018716115.1 Candidatus Alloscybalousia intestinigallinarum | reverse complement strand
CGGGGAAATGCCCTAGAATTTAAACATGCACTGTATGTTTAAATTTATTATAAAAGGATGATTTTCATCATCCTTCCATATACAGTTACTTGTATCAATAATGTCTACCAACACTATTTGACAAAGAACCAAGAAACGGGGTTCATATCAGTTTGTTAAGAAATCTTTTAATTTTCTACTCCTTGATGGATGGCGTAATTTGCGAAGCGCTTTGGCTTCAATCTGACGAATTCTCTCACGGGTAACACCGAAGATTTGTCCAACTTCTTCTAGTGTTCGGCATTGACCGTCATCTAGCCCAAAACGAAGGCGAAGTACTCTTTCCTCACGATCCGTTAATGTAAGTAAGACACCACTTAATTCTTCTTTCAACAATTCTACGGTAGCATATTCTTCTGGTGACATTGTCCTTTCATCTTTGATAAAGTCTCCTAAATGAGAATCATCTTCTTCGCCAATTGGAGTTTCTAGCGATACTGGATCTTGGCTAATTTTATAAACTTCTCTGACTTTTTCAATAGAGATGCCTAATTTTTTGGCGATTTCTTCGTCGGTTGGTTCGCGATTTAACTCTTGAGTCAATTGTCTTTGAACACGAGCTAATTTGTTGATTGTTTCTACCATATGAACAGGAACACGAATCGTACGAGCTTGATCCGCTATCGCTCTAGTGATTGCCTGTCTAATCCACCAAGTCGCATAAGTGGAAAACTTATATCCTTTCGTCGGATCGAATTTATCAACTGCTTTCATTAAACCGATATTTCCTTCTTGAATTAAATCAAGGAATAACATTCCACGACCGACATAACGTTTAGCGATGGATACAACTAATCGAAGATTAGACTCTGCAAGCATACGCTTAGCATACTCATCTCCTTGTTCAGCTCGTTTAGCGTATTCAAATTCTTCATCTGAAGTCAACAAATTGATTCGTCCGATTTCTTTTAAATACATCCTAACAGGATCGTTGATCTTGATATCTTTAGATAGTGTTAAATCTTCGATATCTAGGAGGTCTTCCCCACCTGCCGCATCATTTTCACCATCATCTTCCATATTTTCATCAGAAGTAATTTCAATATGATTATCTACTAGGGTATTGTATAAGTCATCTAGTGAATCACTATCGACATCTAATCCTCTTAATTCATCAGCTAATTCTTCATAAGTGATAAATCCTTTTTCTTTTCCTTTTTCTAGTAATGTTTTTTTTCGTTCTTCAAATGTTTTAATTTCTTTTGCCATTTTGATCAACTCCCCATTTTTAACTTTCTAATTTTCTCTGCTATTTTAGCCTGTTCTAATGGATCGAATGTTTCTCTCATCATTTTCTGTAACCGTTTCCGTTCTTGGTTTACACTATTTTCTCTCATCACTTTGACATAGTCTAAAATAACATTATCCTCTACTTCATCACTTAAATCCAAGGTCAAAACCTGTTTTAATATTTCTAACAGTTCTGGCTTATCTTGTAAATAAGTATAAAAATCTGCGATCTGAATCGTACCGTATATTTTATTATAATAGATAATCTCTGATGCTAAAAATCTTTGTTTTTCTGTCAAAAAAAAGATTTCTCCAGCTTCAAACAATTGCCGTGCTGTCTGATTAGTTAGCATATAATATAATAAAGAAAGAGCAGCTAAAGTATATTTGTTACTTTTGATGGTTTTCTTTTCATTAGGAATTGAAGTCTCAAGCGGTGGTGATGATTTTTCTTTTTCTAATAATACCAATAATCTTTTTTCTAGGGTATTATACCCTATATCGAACTCTTTGGCAAGCGTTTTTAATATTAATTCGCGACGAATTTCGTCTTTTATCTTACTAGTTTCCAAAATTACACTATTGATATAATGAGCAATTTCTTCATCACTATTCAAATTTATGCCTCTTTTTAGTGATTTTATTTTATAATCACTGAAAAAGATAGCGTTCTTCACAAGGCGAGTAAATTCTTCTTTTCCATATTTTAATATATAGTCATCCGGGTCCAAATCTTCACTAAGTTCAACTACTCTCACTTCACAACCCATTTTTTCTAGTTCTTCGCCATTGGTCAGGGTAGCTTTTCTTCCCGCTTCGTCACCGTCAAAACATAAAATCACATGATCGGATAAGCGTTTAATCAGGTCTGCTTGCTCTTTAGTCATTGCCGTTCCCATCAAGGAAACAACATTATCAATTCCTATGGTAATCGAACGGATAGCTGCCATAAACCCTTCCATGACAATAACATTCTTTTTCTTTCTAACGGCTTCTCTAGCGTCAAAATAATGATATAGGGTATTTCCTTTTTGGAAGATTGGTGTTCCTTTAGTATTGACATATTTATTTTCTTTTATTCCGTCATAGCGACGTCCGGAAAAGCCCACGATTCTACCGCTTAAATCTTGAAGCGGAAACATAATTCTAGAATTATACAAATCTTTATCATAAGAAGCTAACCCTATTTGATTTAAAGTATTTAAATCAAAGCCCTTTTTGGTCAATAATTGAATCAAATCGTTAGTTGTATCTAAACTTAAACCGATCCCAAAGGTTTTTATCATTTCGTCATCGATTTTTCGTCCAGCTAGGTATTCTTTCGCTTTTTTTCCATAATTCGTCTGTAAATTATTCTGATAATACTTTTGCGCGATTTCATATATCTCATAATACTTATCTTGTTCAGAGTGGTGCTTGGTATGACTAAACCCTTTTAATTCTACTCCTGCTTTATCTGCTAACATTCTAAGGGCTTCTTTAAAGGAAATATGTTCATAATCTTGAACAAATTGAAAAACATTTCCACTTGCCCCACAAGAGAAGCAACGATAAATTTGTTTTTCCCTAGACACACTCATCGAGGGATTCGTATCGTCATGAAAAGGACAGACACCGAAAAAGTTCTTTCCTTTTTGGGTAAGAGGAACATATTCGCCAACGATATCGACGATATCAACTTTACTCCGAATTTCTTGGATAACATTCATTTCTTGTTGTTCGTTCAATCTCGTCACCTTCTTTTTTTAAAACATTAATTATTATATCACTAATTCGACGTATTTTTCCAATTGTTTTTTGATATAATATAAATATGAAAAAAAATAGAAAAAAAATCTTCGTCAAAACGACAATCCTTTTCCTACTCGCTTTCCCTACTCATTTTCTCTTTGAGTGGTTTCCCAGCCAAATTACGGCCATTTTCTTTCCTGTCAATGAAAGCCTCATGGAACACTTGAAGATGATTTTTACTAATTACTTTATTTTTTATAGTATTTTATTTGTTTTAAGAAAACCACTTAAACTCAATAATATTTATATGACAATGTTGTTAGGGAGTTGTTTTAATATTCTACTCTTCTTTGCAATCTATCTACCTATTTACTATCGTTTTGGCGAACATATGTGGGTTACTTTATCATTATATTTTTTTACTATTCTAATTACCGAATGGTTAGTTTCTCCAATACTGGAAAAGCCAGAAAAGAAAAGGAGTGAATTTTTAAGTATTATTGGTATTTTTCTTCTATTCTTTATTCTTGCTTATTTTACGTTTAATCCCCTACATAATTCCTTTTTCTTCGATCCAATTAAAGAAAGTTATGGCTTAAATCAATGATTTTCTGGTAAATGACTCAACATCACGATGAAGATATAAATCGATTATCCCCTTGTCTACAATTTTAACCCATCCTAATCCATTTATCACTAAATCTTCGTGGTATTTGATTTCATAAGTAATTTTAGCTAGTTCTTTTAACGAATTTTGTTTATTAGAAACTCGTCTTACTTTTATATCATTAGATACAAAAACAGTAAAGCTATTTTTCTCTCCCTCAATATAATCTATCCGAGCAAAGTTGCCAATCAATAAGCATTGGTTCTTTTTTAGTTGATAAGTTTTGGGTTTTATTTCTTTTTTAGGACTTAATTTTTTTAAAAGACTAGTATCGATATAATTAATTAAGCTACCTCGATCGACCAATCCTGGTGTATCAATTAAAGTTAGCTGTTCGTTTAATTTAATTTCAATTTTATTTAAGGTGGTACTAGGAAGTGGAGAAATGGTTAAATCACTACTCGCATTTTCTGAATAATTTTGAATTAACTTGTTAATTAAACTGCTCTTTCCAGTATTGGTGTGTCCTACAACGTAAACACGATGACTCGTTTTCCATTTATTAATTTTGGAAAGAAGCTCATCAATTTGGTAATTTTTATTTACGCTGATAACCACAATATCTTCGTACCGAAGATCAAGAGCCTGAAAATACTCGATAATCTTTTCATCAGGAATACTTTTAGGAAGAACATCTCGCTTATTTAGGACTAAAATCATTTTATTAGGAATGTAATTACGAATCAAAGAAAGATCACGGTCAATATTCAATAAATCGACAATATGTAAGACTAAATCTTTGGTTTTACCTACCGATTTTAAAATTTCGATGTATTCTTCATTTGACTTTGTTGTTACTTGATACTCACCATAGTTTTTCATACGAAAACAACGTTGACATAGATTATTTTCTAATGAACTAACGTAGCCTTCTTGGGTGATATTTTCATCCTGAAGGATCACTCCACACCCGATACATTTTTTACTTTTTGACATAATAACTTCCTCTTTTCATTATTGCTTTTTTTTCGTAGTAGCGAAAAATCTTACTTTCTATATAGCGATTTAACGTCGTTATTTTTAAATCTTTTTTTCCTAATGGATCAACTAAAATCGTATAGCCAGTCATTCGATTGCCTACAAAAATATCAGTTACTAACTGATCACCAATCATTGCCATATCTTTTTTTTGTAAGTGATATTTCTTTTTTATTTTAAAGTAGCCAAAAGGGAGTGGCTTCATCGCAAAAGATACGTAGTCACAATTAAAAAATGAAGCGTATTCTTCTACTCGTTTTTTCGTATTATTAGAAATGATGACGATTTGAAAATCTTTTTTTAGATGATTGAACAGTTTTTTTGTCTTGTTATCTACTTTTTTTTGATCAATTAAGGCAATAGTGTTATCCAAATCAAAGATTAAACAATGAACTCCTCTTTTTTTTAATCGTTCATAATCAATATTAAAAATATTTTTTACATACATGTTAGGATAAAAGCTCCTCAAAGTAATCACCTGTATTTATTATATAGGATTTTAATGATAAAGTACAGAAAAAGTGATGACATGCATCACTTATAACCGTTTCTGTCCATTTAATTAGCGATTATCTTTCTTGTTGTTTTAACTAAAAAATGGATTAAATTTATCTCTAGGATTATTGGTCAATTCCTCAGTTAATTACTTTAAAGCGTACCATTTTTGTATTCATGTCGATAGCTTCAAATGTATATCCGTTTTCTTTTCCGTAGCGGATGATATCTCGTAAGGCATCTCTAGTATGTGGTTTAATATCATGCATCAGCACAATGTTAGCCCGTGATTTAGATAAACCTTTTGTTACATTATCATAAACACATTGTTTTTTATCACTGACACTACTTTTCGCACATTGCCAGGCATCACTTGCATCTACATTCCAATCATAGTACCGGTAGCCTTGATTCAAGACGGCTTCTGTCAATGTAGTCATAATGCCTAATGAGTATTTTTTACTGATTGTATTACTACTCCCACCTGGAAAGCGAATAATTTTAGATTCGTGCCCAGTTAGGCGTTTTACTCGGTCAGAGACTATTTTTAAGTCGTTAAAATAACTATCTACTGATGCATAAACTTGATCATAACGGTGCGATGCGGTATGTAAACCAATTGTATGACCTTCATCGTAGGCACGCTTAATTAATTCATCCGGGCCGTTATTGGTCACAAAGAAAGTAGCTTTAACCCCTTCTTCTTTTAGAATGTCGAGGATAGTCCCTGTCGTTGCGGCACTTGGTCCGTCATCAAAGGTTAAGTAGATGACCCCCGCTTTACTTACTCCGCTATCTGGATCCGTTTTTTCTGATACAATTACGGTTCTGTCTACAGTAGCAGTATTTCCATTTTTGTCACTGACATTATAAGTCAATACATAGGTTCCAAGTGTGTTAGGGTTTACCTTCCCACTTACTTTTACCTGGCTCGTGAGATCTCCGTCACAATTATCCTCAGCGGTATATCCTGGTTCTTGAAAAGCACTATTTGGAGTAATATAGATAGTCGCTCCTCCTTTTAGAGTAATCGTTGGTTTTTCTTGATCCACCTGATGAATTAATCGCTCAGCTTCAGTATAGTTACCCGAAGTATCACTCACAGTATAAATATAGCGATCAGCTTGCTTTTCTATTTTTACTTTTTCTGTTAGATCTCCATCATACTCATCATATGCATGGTAACCTGCTTCTTGATATTCTCCGTTTGGACAGATATTTACTTCGTTATCACCTTCTAATTCGATGATTGGTTTTTTCTGATCAACAACTTGAACTTTTCTTTTCTTTTTGATATGAAAAATCAAACGATCAACTTCATAAGTAATCTCGTAGGTTCCTACTTTGGAAGTATCTACTTCTCCTGAAATCTTCATATCTTTAGTGATGTCTTTACCAAGATAAGTCGCTTTTGCCCCTGATTCTTGATATTCTTGATTATACGATAAGACTATTTTAGAATCCCCTTCTAGTTCTATTTTGGGAGAAACAATAAAAAACAAAGAAATGAGTATTACGATAATTAAAAAGAATAACACTTTTAAGGCTGTAAATAAATGGTTTGATTTCGATTTTTGTGTAGAAACTAATCGTTTAGCTAATTTATTTTCTGGTACTTCTCTTTTTTTAGAATAGAGGTTTTTCAATATTTTTTCTTCTTCTGATAAATCTCGTATGGAAGTAGGTAAATTGGTTAAGTATTGTCGATTATTTGGTTTAACTTTATTTGTTTTTGCTTTTGCTTTTGTTTGTTCTGTTGTCACTAGATTAGGTTTCACTGTTATTTCTTCTTGGTTAAGATCTTTTTTTATTTCTTGTTCAAATTCATCCAGAGTAATTTCTGGTGAACGAGGAATACTTTTTTTCTTTTCTGGTACTTTATTCGCAATATGTTTAGCTCGTACTTGTTTATTTTGTACAGATCTTCTTTTTTTCTTTTTTGCCATTACTTCCACCTCATTACTCTTTTCTTATTCTACCACAAAATGGCTAATTTAAAGCTAAAAAACCACCTATTTTACTATCATTGTGTCAAGAAAAAGCAGCTTGCTTGTTTAAAAATTTCTTTTTGTTGACAAGCTATTTTATTTCCGCTTTTTTATCGAAAAAAAGAATTGAAGTAAAATATAATATTCTGCATAAAATTTATTAGGGTGGTTAAATGTTTAAGAAATTAATAAAACTCTTGTTTAGTAATTTTTCTTTATTTACGGCTTCTTACTCTAATAATGTTTTTCCAGAGCCACTTACTAAAGAGGAAGAAGAAAAATATATCGCATTAACACAGCAAGGAGATAAAGAAGCAAGAGCCAAACTAATCGAGCATAATTTACGTTTAGTTGCTCATATTGTCAAAAAATACGATTCTAAAGAACAGGATGATTTAATCAGTATCGGAACAATCGGATTAATTAAAGGGATTGATTCTTATTCTAACAAAAAAGGAACAAAAATTACTACTTATTGTGCACGTTGTATCGAAAACGAGATCTTGATGCATTTTCGTTCCAATAATAAAAATACCAAAAATATTTCTCTTAACGAGTCTGTTGGTTTTGATAAAGACGGAAATGAAATCACAATATTAGATGTATTAAAAGCACCTAAACCAGATTTTATTGATGAAATTGATAAAAAGGACAATATTAAGTTATTGATTCAATATCTGTCGATTCTTAGTCCTAGGGAAAAAGAAATTGTCATTCGCCGCTATGGGTTAAATCATCAAGAAGAGCAAACACAAAAAAGCATTGCAAAAGAATTACATATTTCTCGTAGTTATGTCTCTAGAATTGAAAAAAGAGCTCTAACGAAAATTTTGAGAGAATTTATCAAAAATAAAATAGCAGTTGATCCAAAAAATGATAGTTATAAAGATTTTTAATATTAGCCTATTATCTTTTGAACTTATCTATTTATTAATATATCAGCATATCAGATATCAGTAAACCAAAACTAGTCAAATTAAAGAAATAGTTAATTATTTAAATCGTAGAAATTTCCTTATCCTAGATTACTTGTAGTCGATTCCATATACAGTTTCATCATAACAATCTATATAGACTACGAGTAATTCGTTAGTATCTTGTAGTTGAAAATTCACTTGAAAAAGATCAATTCCCACTAGACTGACATTTTCGTATTTTTGTTTTATATTGGGCTCTTCATGGAATTGAACTGTTTTGATTTCTGGTTGTTCCCAATTCGTAATTCTGGTTTGCCATTCTTTTTTTACTGCATTTTGAGCGAGAATACGTACTTCGCTTTCGCTTAGCTTTTCTTTTTCAGAAGTACCATCACAATAAGTTGTTTCTACTTTGGTATTTTTAGGAGCAAAAATAATATCGTGGTTAGCGGTTTCTGTATCAGTTGTTTTCCGACAACGAATAATCGAAAAATCAGAATAACGATAAATAACTGGTTCTCCTTCTTTTGTCTCTTCTTTGGATTTTGCTTGTTTAAGTATTTGATTTAATGTTAATTCTTCTTGTTCCAAAGCTTCTCTTATCGTAAGAATTCGATTATTTTTTAAATGAACGTCAATCTTATCTAAACATGAAGTATAGTATTTTTGGCCATCTGGAGCAATAAATAGGAGTTCTTTATTGATACTAGAATCAATAGTGCAATTTTCTCTTTCCGTTACTTCAAAAGAAATTCCAGTAAAATATCCTTGATATAAAACACATCCAATTATGACTAATATCATAATAATCGTTAATATCAAATAATCTTTTTTTCTTTTGCTTAAAGGTCTCATTGTATTCCTCCTTACCTCTTAATTTACCATCATCACTATAGATTTTCTTAGTTATAAACTGATTGTCTAGATGAAATTTTCTTTTTTTTTGGATTTTCTCTTTTATTTTTTATTTTTCGATTTTAATATTCTGTTTATCACTAATATAGTTTAAAGATAATTTATTGCTTGTGAAAATATTTTTTTATTACCTCTAAGTCACTATAAGGTAAATATTCTCCTTTTATTGCCATGTAGTTATCAATTCCCTTTCCAGCGATGAGAACAATATCATCTGGTTCAGCCATCTCTAAAGCGCGATATATGGCTTTCTCTCTATCATTGATTCTTTCGTAGGAGAGATCCGGACGGAGACTGATTAATTGGTCAATAATTTCATCGACATTTTCATAACGAGGATCATCCATTGTAAAAATCACATGATCAGAATTCTCTAATACAATTTTTCCCATCAGAGGTCGTTTCTCTTTTTCTCTTCCCCCTGCCGATCCAGTTACTGTGATAATTCTTTTTTTCTGGATTGCGTGAAGCAGTGGATATAATTGAGTAAACGCATCTGGAGTATGCGCATAGTCCAAAACGATTGTATACTTTTGACCGTAGTCAAGAAATTGTACTCTTCCTTCTGGTGGACAAATAGTGGATACTTTTTCTAAAATGGTAGGAAGAGAATATCCTAGTGCAACTAGTGTTAAAAGAGCAGCGCATAAATTGTAAATATTAAATTCTCCTAGAAGTGGACTAACGAAAGTATAGGTATTACCCGCATAACTTATGGTTATCTCAGTTGAAGTATTGCTCAATTGATAATCGATAATTTGTAGCGTCGCATCAGGGCTCTTACCATAAGTAAATATTTTTTTGTCTGAAGTAACTAAATTACGACAAGCAGCAAAGTAGCGATCTTCCGTATTCAAAATACAAGTACCCCCTACTTTTACTTGGCGCAACAGCTGTTGTTTGCAACTAACATAGTTTTCAATTGTCTGATGAATATTTAAATGATCTTCAGTGATATTGGTAATGATACCCACTTCAAATTCTAAATGGTCTAGCCGATGTCGAAAATAAGCTTCTGATGAGGTCTCTATACTTAAGTACTTACAACCACTATCCACGAAACGCTGAAAGTAACCATAGAGCCGATCGCTATCAGGAGTAGTATTAACGATTGGTTCATTAAATTTTGAACAAATAATTCCATTTGTTCCTAAGTAACCACAACAGTTCTTACCTAATAGATCTTGAATGATTGAAGCAACCGTTGTTTTGCCATTTGTTCCTGTTACTGCTAGTAATTTTAGCTTTTTTTCGGGATGATCATAAAAACGACTGGCTAATAATGGAAGTTCACGATTAGTGTTTTCTACCTTTATTATTGGAACCGTCGATTGAACATCACGACTAACGACAAGTGCAGAAGCACCGTTTTTTATTGCTTCATCGATAAAATCATGTCGATCAGTAGTAACTCCTTGCGTACAAACAAAAATGTCGCCTGGCTCTACTTCCTTGGAATTAATTTTAATTCCTTTTATTTCTTTATCCTCACCTTTATATTTTGGGTATAATTCTTTTAAATGCTTCATTTTACCTCCTGTTAGTTAATGGTTAAATACACGATATGGCTTAACTTTTCCTTTTATCTTGGGGTAATCTTGATAGATGGCTAAAAGTTGATTGTTTCGATCAAAAAAAAGTCCATATTTTGTTTGATACATTTTATCTAAAAGACAACCATTCAATATTTTTTCACGCATATCATCTTCTACTACTATTCTATCATATTCATCAAGAACTTCTTCTATTTTTAAAAGTTTAGGTTTAGGAGTATCTAAAGAAAGAATAACTGCTTGCGCAAGTGTAAAGCCGCCTTGTTTGGTACGAATTAAATTGGTCATCGTGCAATCTGTTCCTAACTTCAGACCAATATCGCGGATTAAGCTACGGATATAAGTGCCCTTACTAACTTTAACTGAAAATTTAAAATGTTCTTGCCCTTCTTGGTCAAAGTGTGGTTCTTCAAGTAGCTTGATTGCTAAAATATTTACTCTTCTTTTGGGAAGAATTAGATTTTGTGTTTCCTGGTTTCTCGCATATTCGTATAAGCGTTTTCCTTGTACATGAATTGCTGAATAAAGAGGAACTTCTTGATCATATTCACCAAGAAATGAATGAAGTGTTTCTTCGATTTGTTTAGTAGGAATTTGTTTCTTCTCTTTTCTAAGAATATTACCGGTAATATCCAAGGTATCTGTCAGAACACCAATTACTGCTTCAGCGATATATTCTTTTTCCTGATTAGTTAACAAATCGATAATTTTGGTACCATTTCCAATTCCCAAAACTAAAATGCCACTAGCTAAAGGATCTAAAGTGCCGGTATGCCCTATTTTTTTTGTCGCAAAAATTTTATTTGCCTGATTTACGATGTCACGGCTTGTCATTCCGCTCGGCTTATTGACAACTAAAATACCATCCGCCATATTTCTCTCCTCTTTTCTAATAATAGTATATCATGGAATAGAGAAAGTTTCCAAACAAGAAAAATTAGATTTTTATATAGCCATTCGGGTTGAATTTTGTAAAACTACTTATGGTTTGGTTATTTTGGCAATTAGAATTTTTTTCTTTGTTCATTTCGAAAGTTTTCACTATTTAATTTTGCATTAAAAAGTATTTAATGAGAAACCATACTCATTACTTTGATATTTAAAACTATGTATGTTTCTATTAAAAAAAGCCAATCTAAAAATGGTGATGAAATTGAAAATTGAAACGCTTTGGAATCAAAATTTAAACCAAGAGGAAGAGAAAGATTCCCCTATTCCTAAAGAAACTGACATTCTAATTATTGGCGGGGGAATTACTGGACTTACAACAGCATATTTTTTAATGGATCAAAAGAAAAAAATCACTTTGATTGATCAGGGCAAAATAGGAACTGGTGTGACCTCAAAATCTACGGCGAAGATTAATTTTTTACAAGGGATTTCATATCAAACAATAGAAAAAAACTTTTCTAGAAAAACTAGTCAATTATATTTCAAATCCCAGATTGAAGCAATTAACATCATAAAAAACATTGTAGCTAAACACCAGATAGATTGTAATTTGGAAGTAGTTGATGCATTTATTTTTACAAATGATGAAAAAAATATAGATAAAATTAAAAAAGAAAAAGATTTATTATCTAGTTGGGATATTAAATGTAAGGAAGTTCAACATTTACCATTTCCTATTCCGATGATCTACGGAATTGGTGTTAGTAATACTTATGTATTTCAACCTGTTGAGTATATCCACGCTTTACGTAAAGTTATAGAAAAAGGTGTTCAGATTAAAGAAAATTGTACGGCGACGGAGATTACTGGAAGTGGTCCATTCTATGTGCAAACTACAAAACAGACTATTCAAGCAAATACGGTTGTGATTGCTTGTCACTATCCCTTTTTTCTAAAACCAGCTTTAATTCCCATAAAAAGTTATATCAAAAGAGAATATGTTAATGCGGCGAAATGGGAAGGTTGTCCATCAAACTTCACAGCAATTAATATTGATCAAGATCTTCAGTCTGTTAGATTTTACCATCAATATGTAATTTATGGTTCTAATCAGCATCGCTCTACTAACCAAATCGCTTTTCGTGAAAATTACGAAAAAAGTCAAAAAGATTTCAAACAATTATGGGGTAAAGATCCGGAATATACTTGGGTAAATCAAGATGTTATAACTAATGATGGATTGCCTTTCATCGGTGAAGCAAAGCCTGGGATATTTATCGCTACGGGTTATCAGGCTTGGGGAATGACTAATGGTACAATAGCTGGTAAAATAATTAGTGATTTGATACTAAAGAAAGAAAATCCTTATACGCAATTATTTAATCCGAAACGCTTTGCTACGGTGGGAATCAAGGAAAGCTTGGTGACTGGCTTTCACTATTTGAAGGCATATTGGCAGACGAAGGTACTAGCAAGTCCTTACTTTTATCCAGGAAATGTTTATATTGTACCTGTAAAAGGAAAAAAGTACGGAGTTTATGTGGATGAGAAAGGTGTTAAACATATTGTTGATATTGTTTGTCCACATATGAAATGTAATCTGGCTTTCAATAAGGCAGAAAAAACATGGGATTGTCCATGTCACGGTTCTAGATTTGATATCGATGGTCATTTAATTGAAGGACCAAGTAAAGTAAATGTAAGTATTAGAAAGAACAGGGATTAGTGGTAAAGAGTACACTTAGTATTCTTGTTTTTTTATGAATAATACCTCTCACTTACTATACTTTAATATTTCTCTGAGATTTCAGACGCGATTGATTATCATTAAACAGGCAAACTGTATTTGTTACTTTTTCTGATAGATTTATTAAATTTAACGATTCATATTCAAAAGGTCGTCAAAAAATAAATTTTTTTCATTTTTTTATGTCAATAATTTTGGAAAATGTCTCAAAATTATTTAAACATTTGCGGGAAAATTTATTCCAATTTCCTTCTTGACAATAGGGACTCAGATAAAATTCTATTAATGATTAAGCTACGCAACAAATAT
>DVKF01000010.1 GCA_018716115.1 Candidatus Alloscybalousia intestinigallinarum | reverse complement strand
TTATTTATAGACATAAGTTTGTTCCTTTCAGTGTTTTTTTGTCAATTACATTGTATCAGACTTATGTCTTTTTGTTTAAACAAAAATAGCATTAGTGAAAATGTTCACCAACACTATTTATAATACAACCCTTTAAGTTCTCTTGAAGAACTTCTTTTTTTTACCAAAAATATGATAAAATAGTAGTAAATGGTGGGATAGAAATGGATATTAAAATAATCGCAATGGATTTAGATGGAACTTTATTAACAGACGAGAAAAAAGTAACATCAACGACTAAAGAAGTGTTACATAAATGTAGAAAATTAGGCTACAAAATATTGGCAGTAACCGCAAGAATGTTAACTAGTATCGAGGGCGCTTGTCAAATAGAATTATTCGATGATATTATCTTAAATAACGGAGGTTGTATTTATAATGGAAAAACGAAATCTACCAAAGTAAAAGGAATACTTCCTACACCGCTAATAGAAGAATTGAAAGTAAAATTAGAACCGATAAGTAAAAGAATAGAATTCTGTACGAGTGAGGCTTACTATATATATAAACAAAAAAGTAATTCTGAAAAAGCGTTTATCATCGATATCGATTCATTATCGGAAATAAACGAGCCCATAATGAGAGTGAATATCTATTTACAAGATAATACTAAATTGAGAGTTTGGCAAGATAAGATCCAGACTAACTATCCCAATGTGAACTGCTTTCTCATGCAAGGTTCTGAAGATAAATCAGGCTGGTTAGTCATCAATCCAAAAGGAATAAGTAAATTAAGTACTTTATTAGATTACGCTACCCAAAATGGAATAAAAGAAACGCAAATTCTCTATTTTGGAGATGGACTTAATGATTTAGAAGTGATGAGTTCAAATATCTATAGTGTTGCTATGGGAAATGCTTTGCCTGAAGTAAAAAAAGTATCTAGAGAAATTACATTAACCAATAACGAAGATGGAATTGCCAAGTTTTTAAGTAAACGTTTAATAAGAAAAGAAGACTAATTTTCTATATAAAAACTGTTTTAAAAATACATAAATCAGTGATATAATAAAAATAGGTGGTATAATATGAAGGCATTAATTACAGGAGCATCTTCAGGAATTGGCAGAGAAATGGCAAAGTATTTAGATCACTTAGGATATGAGTTGATCATTGTTGCTAGAAGCAAAGAGAAGTTGGAACAACTTGCCTCTTCATTGAATAAGAAACCGAAAATTATCGTAATGGATTTAATGTTGGAGTCTAATATTAAGTCACTCTATGTGTTAACGAAAAACGAAAACATTGACATCTTAATTAATAATGCTGGATTTGGTACTTTTGGTACCTTTACAGAAACAGAACTAACAACAGAATTAGAAATGATTGATCTAAATATTAAAACCGTCCATATGTTAACCAAGATGTTCTTAAAAGATATGAAGAAAAAAGATAAAGGCTATATTCTTAATGTCGCATCAAGCGCTGCTTTTCAACCGGGTCCTTTGATGGCGACATACTATAGTACAAAAGCTTATGTATTACGTCTTACAGAAGCAATATATTATGAATTGAAAAAAGAAAATTCTAAAGTACACATTTCTTGTTTGTGCCCAGGACCAGTCGACACAAACTTTAACCAAGTAGCGGGGGTATCTTTCGCAGTAAAACCGGCATCAGCTGAAGAGGTTAGTCGCTATGCGATCGATCAGATGTTGAAGAATAAAATGTTGATAATACCTGGATTTAAAATGAAATGTGTAAAATTCTTTGGTCGCTTTTTATCTGATAAAAAGTTAATGGCACTTGCCTACCGGATTCAAAAAAAGAAACAACAACCAAATAAGGAATAGATAACTACACTGTGGATAATGAATCATTCATAGTGTAGTTTTTTTTATCGGATCAACTTTCTAGAAGAAAGAAAATAGTAATTAAACTACTAGTATATAAAATGGCCATTCTAAGTGAAATTTTCTTGAATTTTTCAAACACTTCTAGTATAATAGTTAAGCGATTGAGGTGGGGCTAATGTCTAAGATATTAGAAATCAATAATCTTACCTTTAGCTATCCAGAAAAACCTTTATTCCGTGGGTTATCGTTAGAAATAGAAGAAGGAAAATATATCACTATCGTAGGAAACAACAAAAGCGGCAAAACAACACTGATGAAATTAATTTGCGGTATCCTAAATAGTAAGGAATCGATTGTTGCTGGATATGCTTATGTAAATCATGCTAGAATCCATGATAATTCTAGATTTTTTGGCGTGGTATTTTCTGGTATAGATAACAAATTCTTATTTGACAATGTTTATAAAGAGATGGCCTTCCCTTTAGAAAATTTAAATATTCCAGTACCAAAAATTGAAGAAAAAATTTTAGAAGTTGCAAAAGAATTTGGCATTACTAAGTTTTTAGATCGTAAAATTGAAAATTTAACCAATTCTGAAAAACAAGAGTTGTTAATCGCGATTGCCCTATTACACGACCCTAAAGTATTACTTTTAGACAATGCCTTTTCAATGATGAATAAAAAGACCAAACAAAAAATTGAAAAAATCCTCATCGAAAGAATTGAGCGAGATAAATTAACAGTAATTTTAACGACAACAAATCTCAACGAAATCATTTCTAGTGACTATACTTATGTATTAAATAATGGGGATATTATCATGGAAGGGAAGCCAAGTAGTATTTTAAGAGAAGAAAAAATCTTAAATCGCATTGGGTTAGAATTACCTTTCATGATCGATCTATCTTTAAAATTAGAATTTTATGAATTATTAGACGATGAGATCACTGATATGGATAGGATGGTGGATACGTTATGGAAATAGTATTTAAAAACGTAGGCTACCGTTATAAGAATAGAAAACTTCTAGAAAAAGTAAATCTAAAGATTAGAAATAATATGATTACTGGTATAACTGGGGATAATAAAACTTTACTAATTGAGTTAATTAACTCGGTTACGTTTCCTAGTTATGGTGAAATAAAAATAGGGAATCAGGAGATTAATGATGACAATTTGATTGAGTTAAGAAGAACGGTATGTTTAATTCGTCAAAACCCAGAAGAACAGTTCTTTACTGCTACCGTAAAAGAAGAGATGGAATTCCTTGTTGGACGCTTAAACTACAAAAGCAAAAACATTATTAAAAAGATGAAAGACTCTCTTCAAATTGTCGGTTTAAATGAAAAATATTTAGAAAAGGATATTTTTAAATTATCAACTGGAGAACAAAAACTAATTCAGGTAGCGATTAGCTTGTTATATAATCCGAATATTGTTATCTTCGACGAACCATTTGTCGAGTTAGATTATACCAATAAAAAGAAGCTAATTAAATTAATTAAATTATTGAAAGAACGCTATCATAAAACTATTATTATCGCTAGTAATGATAGTAATATTTTATACGAATTAACGGATGATTTAGTCGTAATCAAAAAGACGAGAATCATTGCGGCCGATGAAACCGAAAAAATCTATCAAGATGTTGATTTTCTCGTATATAACGATATTGAGATACCTGATTTAATTGCTTTTACCGCTAAAGCTAGAGAGAAAAATGTTAAACTATCTTTTCATAAAGATATTAGAGATTTAATAAAGGATGTGTATAAGCATGTTTAAGAAAGATTCTCTTCTTTATGAAGTAAATATCATCAGTAAATTAATCTCATCACTTTTAGTGATCATCTCTTTATTATTTTTAAACTCTACAGCTTTAATCGTATTAGTTAGTGTTATCTTATGCTTCTTGTCATTAGAATTTAAATTTATTTCTAAAGTAGGAATAATAGGCGTACTTCTTTCTATCTTAGCTACCTTTTATCCACAATTTCTGGGGATAACTAAATTCATTATCTTTATTGAATACATCATGTTAATTAAGAAAGTAACTGATTCTTCTGAATTGCGGTACATCTTAGAAGTAACTTTGTATAAATTCCAGAGTAAAAAGATTACTTATCATATTCTTTATATCATCTATTTTTTCCGCTATTTAAAAAAGAATATGAAGCTTCTTGATAATCTACGTGAAGATTATGCGATTGAAAAAGACTTTTTCTATATCCGTTTCTCATTAAAGAAAGCACTTGCTAAAACAAAACATGAAATTCACGATCTGATGGAAATTAACGAACTTAGATTTTACAATTATACGAGTAAACGTACTTATATTGAACGCCCAACTTGGGAAAAATGGGATACGAATTATCTGTTGTTTCACATAGCGGTACTCATTTTTGCCATAATTTACGGAGGATAAAATGAGATATAAAATTATTTTTTCTTATGATGGTACTAATTTTAATGGTTATCAAATCCAACCGGGACTTAGAACTATTCAAGAAAGTATCGAAGATGCAGTTAGTTATTTGAATAGAAAGCAGAAAACTACAATCGCTTCATCTGGACGTACAGATAAAGGGGTACATGCTTTAGCACAAGTTGCGCACTTTGATTTAGAAATTGAAATACCAGTAGAGAAAATAAAAAGAGGGTTAAACTCTAATTTACCACCAGATATCCACATTATCAGTGTAAAAAAAGTAAGTGAAAAGTTTCATGCGCGTTTTTTGGCAAAGAAGAAAGAGTATATCTATAGAATTAATACAGGAGAATATAATCCGTTAGAAAGAAATTATGTCTATCAATACAATCGGCCATTAGATATCAATAAAATGAAACAAGCTCTAAAATATTTTGAGGGAACCCATGATTTCACTTCTTTTGTTTCAAGTGAAGATACTCGTGAAAATAAAACAAGAACAATTTACAAGACCGCGCTTAATCAAAAAGGAAAGATCATAGAAATTCATTTTCAAGCCGATGGCTTTATGAAATACCAAGTAAGAAACATGGTAGGGCTATTATTAGCGATTGGTAGTGATAAAAAGAAAGTAGAAGATGTGGAAGTACTGTTAGAAGCTAAAACTCGTCAAAGAGCGGTTAAAACAGCTCCAGCAGCAGGTTTATATTTAAAGAAAGTGTGGTATTAAGATGGAAAATACACAAAAAAAGTTAGAACTATTAGCTAGAAAAATCATCGCCTTACAAGGAAATTGTTCAATAGAGCCAATTCTTTGGAGAGAGCAGTTAGAATTATTTAATAAAAGTCTAAACTTAATCAGTGAACTAATCGATACTGAACAGCTTAGTAACGAGGAAAACTTCATTTTAAGAAAGTTAACGGAAGAATTGATTCGCGTTGGTGGAATTCCTTCTCAGACTAGTGATCGTGATCTAATTAGTTATAAAAGAAAATGCTTGTACGAAGTTACTTTAGATGCAGAAGCTGAGTTACAACGAATACCAGTCGTCGAAAAAAAGGAACCGGAAATAAAAACACTGAATGATTGGATTTCTTATTTATCTATTTTCAAAGTAGACAATTGTTTTTTATCACTAGAAATTTATCCGACAAGTGATGACTTACATCATGCCATGCGACAGATTATATTGAATAAAAAGGCACCCTTATATAAAAAGATATATTTAGGAAGAATAGTAGACAAATTAGATAATGAAGAGAATAAGAGTCGACTCCCACAAGGAATTCGTCTTGAAGTAGCTGACTATGAGTTAGGACAGCTTATTAGGTTAGTGAAGAATAATCCAGAGTTCAACTATCGCTTAATGGAGAGGGATTACCACAAATTACTAATTAATGAACGATTGATCCATACCGACTGGGCAAATCGCTTATTATTACTAGTCAAAAAGTAAAATATGTAAAAAGTCAAGCCAAAACATAGAGAAAAATAAACATTTTATGTCAATAATTTTGGAAAATGTCTCAAAATTATTTAAACATTTGCGGGAAAATTTATTCCAATTTCCTTCTTGACAATAGGGACTCAGATAAAATTCTATTAATGATTAAGCTACGCAACAAATAT
>DVKF01000009.1 GCA_018716115.1 Candidatus Alloscybalousia intestinigallinarum | reverse complement strand
TCTAGTGTCTCCACTAGACCAATATCAAAAAGTACATACTGTAGTATAAATTGAACCGCCGTATACGAGAACCGTACGTACGGTGGTGTGAGAGGGGCAAAATAATTTATTTATTTTCCTCTACTCGATTGAATGAGATCAATAGGAAGTTTAATGAATTAGAGAAGAATTTTTTTTGCTCGGTTTCTTTTCATATACTCTCTCACTTTAGTACGATAAAATTTTTCCTATATAGAAAGTATTAAATACTAAACATCAATACAATTCAACACCATTCAGTCAAAAAAACACATACAAATATATGTGCTTAACTAGGACTAAAATGAAATTCTTTAATTAAAACCGGTTCTTCTTCCTCAAGATTAATTTTCATTTCTTTACTTACTTCTTCAATACTATCCTCATCTAAAATATAATTCCATAAATCTTGTTTTAAACTTGGATAATAAATCATTTTTCCTGTTCCTGCTAAACGAAGCTGATTGATAAAGAAGACATCTCCTCCTTGATAATTAGTCGTTGTAATAATTTCTTTAAAAATATTATAGAACGATAGAATCTCATCGGTAGTTAAATTGGTATCTAAGTTTTTAGAAACAGTATCTAAAATGGATAATAGTTGATTAACATCACGAATCGTAGTCATTTTTTGAATCATTGCTTTAATAATCAATTGCTGATTATAGCCACGATCGATATCTCCTTGAGCCAAATCATAGCGATTTCTAGCTAAAACTAAAGCTTGTTCACCATTTAATGTCTGATAACCTTTATCAATACAGATTTTGCCATTTCGATCAGAGTTATCTGTACATAATCGTTTAGGAACTTCAACTTCAATCCCACCGAGCGCATTGACTAAATTCACTACGCCTTTAAAATTGACTTTAACATAATATTGAATATCGACATCGAAAGTATTTTCAATCGTTTCTATCATACAGTCTGTTCCATACCATCCGGCATGAGTTAATTTATTTTTTTGATTATTTCGACAACTAATTGGTAAATAGCTATCTCTAGGAATAGACATCATAGTAGCACTTAATGTATGTGGATTAAACGTAACTAAGATTAAAGAATCCCCATTCGCATAAGCATTACGTTGTAAGTTATCTTTTTCAGAATCAACTCCCATCAACAATACAGTAAAAGGTTTAGTCACAGAACTAGAACCTGAAGTAGAGGCATACTCTTCTTTTTTTATCGTTTTATCTTTGTGGATAATTTCACGCACTTCATTGCGAATATTTTCAAATCCAACCGTCTGTTGAAACATAACTGGATAATTACTAGAAATAAATAAAGAATCAATTTCTCCGTCATATAAATCAGTAAGCATCTCTGAAATATCTTGATAAGGGATAATTTCATTATCATGATCTAACTTGTTCTCTTCGATCATTTCTTGCGCAATCACATAATTATCGATCGAAAGTGTATCGTTAGAAATTCCTATTTTTAAATTGGTGACATCATCAATGGATTGTACTTTACTATCATTCATCACAATCAAACTAGAAGAGTAGGCAATTTTACTTTTATTGATGGAATCGATACTATCATAAACACGACCAATAAAACTAGCGCCTACCACATTAAATATCGTAAACAAAATCATAAAAAAAATAGCTGGTCCCTGTTTTAATTTTCTTTTTTTATAGAAGAAATAAAAATCAATAATTAGTAATAAACCAATCAACACTGTTCTTAAGACTGGTTCGATAGGACCTAATTGACTAATTCGATAAATTAAATAAAAATTAGTAATAATTCCAACAAAAATAAAAAGTACATGTAAGCGAAATGTTCTTTTTTTCTTTAATTTTTTATTTTTCGTTGTTTTTTGCGTAACTTTAGTTTTCTCCATCTTTACACATCCTTATTATCATTATAACCAATTAATAGAATTTATACAAAAATAATAAGAATAATTACTAGATTTGACAGTTTTTAGAAGTGAAAAATGTAAAGAAAAAGAAATAAAAGATCGAGATATAGAAGTTCTTAATTTTGTTTGGTATAATGTATGTGTAGAACTAGGATAAGGAGGAAGAATATGAAAAAAATTTATTTTTTATTCATCATGGGTTTAACGGCTTTCTGCTTTCTTACGACTAGTGTAGAAGCGTTAACAGCAGCGGAAGTAGCGGCACGACCAACAGATTGTGCAAGTTATGAATTAGCGAGCGCTGAACCAGATGGTTCACTAAATAAAGTAGCTTGTTACAATACTTATGAGGAAGCAAAGCAGATAATGGATTCTACCGCTAATGATAACTTGGTTATCCTTGGTAATCGTAGAATCATCGATGCGAAATATGCATTAATCGATTATGATCAATTAACGGCAACTGGATATACAAGTGTTTATTCTGATAAAAATTTAAGTACTGAAATCACTTATATCAAAGGGGGAAATAGTGACGATGCGGTATTTTTAGAACTCGATCCTGCAACAGGAAGAATTAAGATTAAAGTATCTGGTACAGTTGGTTGGATTAAAAGATATGAAAACGAATCTACCATGAGTTATCCATTATATGATATTGTTCCATTATCATGGGTAAAAAGCCCTAGCTATTATCAAGTAACAAGTAATGATTTAATTCATCATTTACCACTTAATGTTTATAATACAAAAGGAGAATATCAACTAGTGATCGGACGAAAACCTTCCATGTTAAACGAAGGAAACTATTATAGTTATGATGGAATTTATTTTTATACGGATTTAAAACAGATGATTAATGACTATAAACAAAATACTTATCAAAATGCGATAAATAAAAATAATCCATTTTATAACTATTACCAATATTTATCGTTTCGTACCAAAACGAATTATAACGCTGCGAATATCAACCAATTTATTGATGCTAGAACGAGTAATGCGAGCTCGAAATTAAAAAATACGGGAGATTACTTTATCGAAAATCAAAATAATTATGGAATTAATGCCATTATCATGTTAGCGATTGGAATCAATGAATCAGGGTATGGAAATAGTAATATTGCCCAAACAAAAAATAATTTATTTGGCTTAAACGCAATCGATAAAACACCAGGAGAATCAGCTAACTATTTCGCATCAGTCGCCGACTGTATCAGTGAATTTGCTTACGTATGGTTAGATTATGGATATGTTCAACCAGGTGACTATCGTTTTAGAGGAGCTAATCTTGGAAATAAGGGAGTAGGGTTAAATATTAAATATGCATCTGACCCCTATTGGGGAGAAAAAGCCGCTCAATATTACTATGATTTGGATAAATATTATGGTTTTCAGGACTATGAAGCGTATACGATTGCGGTATTAAACAATAACTATAACAATACAGTATATCCAAAAAAGACTCCAGGTGGACTAAATGTCTCTAGTAGTTTTTATCAATATAAAGTAGCAGGTACTCCAGTTGTGATTTTAGAAGAAGTAACAGGACCAGATGTAAACGGAAATACAACTTGGTACAAAATCATGAGCGATCCAACCTTAGATGGTGACTTAGAGTATATTGGAGATTCAAAAAGTAATCCTAGAGTAACTTATCCATGGGATACGATGCATGTATATGTACCCGCTAGTTATTTCTATAAAGTAAATAGTGGTGAAAATACGCCATCTACCCCAGTTGGACCAACAGATCCAGAAGTACCGTCAGAAACACCAGACGAGCCAACTACTCCGCCAGTACCACAACCAAAACCCATTTCTTCCATTGTTCAAGAAGCAAGTTATATTTATGAGAATGGAATGATTTCTAAGATACAACCGGGAACAACTGTAGAAACATTAAAGGCCAATTTAACGAATACAGGAGGAACAATTACCATAACGGATTCTAATGGTAATGTAGTGGAAAGTGGACAAGTAGGAACGGGATTTCAAGTTCATATTACTTCAGGAACAACCGAAGTGTTGACGGTGTTAATATATGGAGATACTAATGGAGACGGAAGTATCTCAGCTGTTGACTACGTAAGAGTAAAAAATCAGATTATGAATGGTGGAGTACTACAAGGAGCTTATGAAAAAGCATCTGATGTCAATAAAGATGGTACAATCTCTGCGGTTGACTACGTAAATATAAAGAATTATATCATGGGTACAGACAACGTAATAAGTAATTAGAAAAGGGGAAAACATATGACAAAAAAAGTCTTATCACTACTGATACTAGCACTTAGCTTTATTGGCTTTTCGACTAATGTATATGCTGCTTCCTTAGGAATCAGTGCTAGTAGTCGTAGTGTTGTAAATGGTGGAAGTGTACGGGTAACCGTTAATGCTAGTGGATTAATTGGTAAATTTTCTATCACGAGTTCAAATGGAAATATTCTTTCAGGTGGAACCGGTAGTGTTTGGTTAGAAAATGAAAGTAAAACATATACTTTTAGTGCGAAATCTATTGGTAGCGCAACGATTACCGTAAAAGCACTAGATGTAGCTGATACTAGTGGTAATCCTTATACAGGAAGTCGCTCAGTATCGATTAGTGTTACAAAGCCTCGTGAGAAATCAACCAACAACAATTTAAAATCACTAAGCGTAGAAGGGTATACCTTATCTCCAGAGTTTAATGCCAATACTTTAGAATACACAGTAGAATTAGAAGCAAGTGTAGAAAAAATTATGGTTAACGCTGAAAAAGCAGACTCCTATGCTAGTTTATCTGGAGGAGGAGAAATTGCCGTTTCTGAAGGGGATAATCGAATCGAAATTAAAGTAACTTCGGAAACTGGAAATGAAAAAACCTATGTGATCAATGCAGTAGTAAAAGATAGTAATCCAATTACGACTACAGTAGATAATAAAGAATTGACGGTGGTTAAGAAAGCAAGTTCTCTAACTAAACCAGATTTGTTTGAAGAAACAAAGATTCAAATAAACGAGATGGAAATACCTGCTTTTTATAACGAAGCAACCAAAACAACGCTTGTTGGTTTAAGAGATGAAAATGGGAAAATAGAACTTTATATTTATGACCAAGAGAAAAATAGTTATCAAAAATATTTAGCATTACTTGGTACAGAATTTCATTTAATTCAAAAGGAAGCCAAAGGAATACCAGATGGCTATCAAAAAATTACCAAAAAAATTGATGATATTGAATATACAGCTTACCAGAAAGATAAAAGCGATTTTCTATTATTGTATGGAATAATTTTAGAAAACGGTAATGAAGGATGGTATTCCTATGATACCAAAGA
Organism: Candidatus Alloscybalousia intestinigallinarum; assembly: GCA_018716115.1. Taxonomy (GTDB): domain Bacteria; phylum Bacillota_I; class Bacilli_A; order RF39; family UBA660; genus Alloscybalousia; species Alloscybalousia intestinigallinarum. Next base: position 44,206 of record DVKF01000009.1, on the reverse strand, counting down.
AAAAACGCTTCAACGATACAATAATGATATTGTTGAAAGTATAACGAAAGAATACCAAGAAACCCAAGATACTGACCACAAAGTAATCATTGGACTTGCGGTACTTTCTTCGTTATTAGCTATAACTACTATGATTTTAGCTCTACGTAAACCAAAGATAAAAAAAGTAAATTCTAACGAAAAGAAAGAGAAAACACCAGAACAAGAAGATAAAAAATCAAAAAAGGGAAGCCAAAAGAAGAAAAATAAAACTACTCAAGAAGAAGAGAAAGATTCTCCTTCTAGTGAGCAGAAGCTGGATGAATAAAAATCTATGTAAATGTATAGTATAGAAAAGCTACAAATAGTAGTTTTTTCTTTTGTCTAAAGGTAGTATAATGAATTTAGTAGGGTAAAATAACTGACAAATATTGTTTAGGTAAAATATTTTTAAGAAAAGTGTCTCATCTAGCTTCTTTTATCAAATAAGAATTAAAAAAGAATATAGTTTATCTTGTTTCGTAAATATCCCTAGAGGCTATAGATGCTTAAACTTTCTTAAAAGAAAACAATCTATTACAGTTTAACCTTTGCTAAGTAGGTATGATAATGCCAGAAATGAGATAGGTATATATTTTTCATATATTTAAAATATTTCCTATCGAATAATAATACAATTTTACTAGGAGAAATATTTATGAATGCTAAGACGCTTATTTATGATGAAGACAATAATTTATATATGTATGAAGATCGATTACATGATGATAATCACCATGCACATATTGAATCCAACTGTAAGAACTTAAGGATAACAGAGTATATTCCCATTCTATTAGTTAAAAGTGGCAGTTGTGTTTTAGACATCACAGAAAGTAGACATTTATGTGAAGTTTATCTGCCATTAATGATCACACTTAATCAGAAAAAATGGTTGCTTATGAAAGAAGATTATTTAAAAGATTTTCATTTAGGAATATACAGTATTAGGAGTGAAACAGAAACATGTCTTAAAGATTGGCAAACTTTTGAGTCATTGAAAAGTGAAATTGAATCTAAGAAAATAAAAGAAAAAAAGATCTAACTTGCGCTATTTCCGCATGTTAGATCCTTTTAATTGCCAGAACTCAAAGTAATCGTAATGGTAGTGTTACTTGGTACCTCGCTATCTTTTTTCATCGATTGTTTAATAACAGTATCTTTTTCTTCTTGACTACTAATAGAAGTAAAGGAACAAGTAAGATTAGCTTCTTCACATAGTGATTCAGCTTCTGATTTCGTTTTACCGATAAAATTAGGAACTGTCGTCGTACCACCTTGCGAAATAACTAAACTAACTGTATCAGTATTTTTAATTAAATCACCTTCCTGATGAGAAGAAGAAATCAACTTTCCACTTTCCACCCGAGAATCAAAAGTATAATCGATATGATAGGATACCTCATTTTCTTCCGCCCATTTTTTAAAATCATCCACATTCGTAAATTTAATCATTCGAATCTGCCCCTTAGAAATCACTACTCTAATCGTATCATTTACTTGAGCGACATCCCCTTTGATTTTACTACTGCGAATTACTTTTCCTTCTTCAACAGAGTCATCGAATTCTTCCTTAAATTCCACTTTTAAATGATTATCTGTTGCCCAACTAGTAATTTCACTAGCACTCATATTAGAAAAATCAGGAATCGTAATATCCTTTTTTCTAGCTACCGTAATTACTATTTCTTTAGTCCTTTCTTTATCGATAATCTTTCCTTTCGTAATGCTTTGTTTAATGATTGTGCCTTCTTCATATTCTTCACTATAACCATATTCGACAGTATAAGAAATCGCATTTCTCTTTAACCAAAGACTTCCATGGAAAAGATCTTTACCAACCAAGTTAATCATCGCGATTGACTCTAAATCTTCTTCTTGACCAAGAGAAGCTTTAAGTGTAATCTTACTATTTCTTTTCATTTCCTCATCATTTTCATTTTCTTGTTCAAAAATGACATCTTTTTTTACGTCCTCACGGAATTCAAAATTAATTTCTACATTCGTTAAAAAGTTTTCATCCACAAAGTCAACAACTTCATCTACAGTCCAACCGATCATATCAGGAATGGCAGTTTCTTTTTCTTGATTAGGACCATCCGAAACTGTAACCACTAGTTTTTCAATCTCTTTTACTAGCGTACCAGGCGCTACATCTTGACTCATTACTTTATACATATCTAAGCTGTCACTATTTTCATATACTTGTTCTACAGTAATTTTATTTTCTTCCGCCCATTCAATCACTTCCGTAATATCCTTACCATAAAAATTAAGTACATAACTTTGACTAGGTAACTTTATCCAATCAGCTGCAACCATTAGTTGAAAACCACTGTATAAAGATAATAATAAACTCGCAATAATCACATAAATTCTACCCTTTGGATTATCCGCAAATAGACTAATAATCATAAAAAATAGGGTAAACAAAGCCAAAATAGAAACCCCAATAATCGTAGCTAACTGTTCGATAACATCTTGACTGCTAATTATTGTATAGATGAAATAAGTAACCATTAAAACAAAAGACAGTGCTAAACAAAAATAAGTCATATACTTAATCCATCGATTCTTAGTCGTCATCTCATCAATTCCCATTTGTGAAACTGTTTTTTCTTTTCTCAATTATACCACCTCTCTATTAATATTATTATATAATAAAAATCCTAGTCTACAAGATAAACTTGCTCTTAATCTGTAAACTAAAGTGTCCGAATAAAAGATGAAAAGTATAAGACGAAAAAGATAAATGATGATATAATAACAGTATTAGGGGGAAAATATGACAAAACAGGACAAACAACCATATACTTATTTAAGAACACACTATCGTTTTTTGATTAGTATTTTTCTTATCATTATCGGAATAATAGTTTCTTTATTATTACCAGATATTATTCTTAGAAAAGAAATAGGACTAGAAATAAAGGCAACATGGAGTCCATTTCTATTTACATTAAGTTGGATTTTTTTACTTATTGGTATCATGATTTTCTTGAAAAAAAGAACTAGAATGATTCTGTATGGAATAACGGTTGGATTAAGCAATATAACAGTAATTCTCCAAGATTTATTTTTAAATAGTCAAGATAAAATGGTACAAGTAGAAAGTTTTCTAACGGTATTTAAAATAAAGAATGTTTCGATAGATACCAATATAATAATAGGAAGTGTTATCTCATTAGTGATTATGGTAATAACACTTATACTATTAAAAAAACAAGAAGAATTTCATCTAGATCATTATCAAAAAATTTACAGCTTATTGATAACTATTATTCTTGTTGGTTTATGTAAAGGAAGTGCGACTACTTTATTAGGTCCAGAAATGATCAGTAAGAGCGGAAGGGAGATTGATCCAAATTTATTTGAGAAAAATACTTATCTAGCTCGGAAAAATATTACAAAGACGATGAAGATTTCCGGAGTATATGAAGAAACTTATCGAAGTATATGTGAGTGGTTGGGTAAAGAGTATGAAAAAAGAAACTTAGAAGAAGAATCGCTTTAGGAATATTTGAAAGTTAAGCAACAAAAAAGAAAATTTAATGATTGATTATTTTTCTATTCGATATTTAGGATAAAACTAACTTCTTAATTGAGTTGAAAAGTAGATAATCAAAATAGAAAGGGTAAAATATGAGAAATAAAAATAAATCTAATTGGATTCAAAAAAATATTAGTTTAATTATTCTAATCTTTTTATATATGCAACCAATTATCGATCTTTTCACTTCTTTTTGTATCCATGTCTTACAAATAAAGATTACGCTTGGTATTGTGATTCGGGTATTATTCTTACTATTTCTATTTTTATACTATTTATTGATCGTACCAAAAGAAGATAAAAAGAAGGAAAACTATCTGATAGGACTGTTAGTGGGATATTTAGTTCTCTTTCTTGGAGAAGTCTATTTATCAAAGGGTAGCAGTGTATTATTTTATGAATTATCCAATACTATAAGAGCGTTCTATTTTCCATTTTTATTAGTACTATTGTTTACGATTTCTAAGAAACAAAATATCATTATCGAAAAAAAACATTTTGTTTATATTGCTTTGATTTATATTTTCTTTATTATAATTCCTACTATTTTCGGTTTAGAATTAAATGGTTATACCGAAGGAAAAACAGGAAATATCGGTTGGTTTAATTCATCTAATGAAATTAGTGCGGTTTTATCTATAGCGATTCCCTTTATTGTCTATTATTTAATAAAGACGAAAGGACTAATCAAAAAGATTTTTATTTCTCTAGCAGGACTTTACGTCATCTTTAACTTAGGAAGTAAAATTGTAATCTTGAGTTTAGGAATTACACTACTAGTTTTCTTCTTTTTCTTGATAAAAAAACAAATCGAAAAAAAGAATGTGAAAATAATTTCGTTAATGTTAACCACTATTATTGTAGTTAGTGGGGTAGGAATAGTACTTATTCCTAAAACCAATTTCTATCAGAATATAAAGATTCATTTAGATTTCTTAGAAGTAGATCATGTCACAGAAATATTTACAAACTATGAGTTATTTGATCATTTTGTCTTTAGTAGTAGATTATCCTTTTTAGAAGAAACAGCTTCTAATTATCATCAAGCACCAATAATAGAAAAATTATTAGGAATCGGTTATATAGAAAACTATGGAACTTTAGAAGAAAATAGAAAAACGATTGAGATTGATCCATTTGATATTTTATTTAGACATGGAATAGTTGGGTTTCTTATCTATATGACACCTTTTATCTATTGTATTGTCTTAAGTTTAAAACTTCAAAAAAGAGAAGACTATATCTATTTTCTTGCGTTAGGAATTAGTATAGTATTAATGTGTTTATCTGGACATGTATTAACCTCTCCAGCTGTCAGTATATTTGTTGCCTTAATTTTAATTACGATGATTAGTAAGAATAATCAAAATAGAAAGGAAATAGGATGAAAACAGGAATAATTATTGTCAATTATAATGATTTTACTTCTACTGAAAAGTTAATCAATAATATTAAAGATTACCACATCTTAGATAAAATCGTCGTTGTAGATAATCATTCTAGTGACGATTCAGCATCCAAGTTAAAGAAGTTAAAATTACCAAAATTAAAAGTAATCTGTAATGAAGAGAATAAGGGGTATTCCTATGCGATTAATATAGGGGCTAAATATTTAATCGAAGAATATAAAGAGTGTAATATCATTATTTCTAATGCAGATGTAATTATTGATAAAGAAGAGGATATCGAAGTATTAATTAAATTACTTCATCGAAAAAATGTTGGAATTGTTGCCCCAACTATTTTAGAAAGGGGAACTAAAAATAGAGGTTGGAAAAATCCTACCCCTAAACAAGAAATTGTACTTAACTTAGCTTATGTTCATCGTTTCTTTAGAAAGAAATATCTCTATTATAGCGATGATTATTATCAAGGAGATTTCAGTATTGCCGATGTTTTATCTGGATGTTTCTTTTTAATTCAATCCAAAACACTACAAGCAGTAAACTATTTAGATGACCATGTTTTTCTTTATTATGAAGAAAATATTTTAGCCAAGAAGTTAGAAGTAAAGAAAAAAATAAATCTTGTCAGTAATAAAGTAACGATTATTCATAATCATTCAGTCACCATCGATAAAAGTTTAAAAAGACTAAAAAAATATAAAGCACAAAAGAAAAGTCAATATTATTTTGAAGTAGAATATAATAATGCTTCTACTGTAGAAAGATTCTTATTAAAATTCACTGCCTTTTTATCAGAAATTATTCTTTCAATTGGCTATTTCTTTCAAGATTTACTAAGAAAATAAGAAAGGATGTCGACATGGAGAAAAATAAAGAAAAAGCGACAACAACACTTCTTTATCTAATCGAAGGAATGACTTCCATACTTTTAGGAATCTTTATTTTTCGTTATGGATGTCACCCTAATTTATTTATGGATGGCATCTTTATTTTGATATTTAGTTGTTTTCTACTAATCGAAATCTTTATTCTTTACCGAAAAGAGAAAAAACATTTAGAAAAAATTTTCCTTCTACTAGGAATTCCTATTTGTTTTCTCTATACATTATTTTTAGGTCCATATCGAATTATGGATGAGACAGCTCACCTAGTAAAAGCTCTCGATTTATCCTATGGAAATATCATTACCGCAAAAGATGAAGAAAATAAAGGAATTGTCTATGTTCCAGAAGGGGTAAATGAAGTTGATGATAAAAAGATAACTAATTTTTCCTCTCTTAGTGAAGCATTAACAAAAGAAACTGATTATGAAAATCTAGTGAGAATGAATCCTTTTTTTACTTATACCGTTTTAAATTCTCCAACACCGTATTTATTATCGGCTAGTGGTTTTGCGATTGGTAGACTACTAGATTTAAATCTTTATGTATCGATGTATTTAGCTAAAATATTTCAGATGATTTTTTTCTTAAGCGCAGGTTACTTCATCATCAAATTTTTACCCGTTGGGAAGTTATTTGGTATGATCTATTTATTTAATCCTATGGTTCTACAACAGATGTCATCGATAGGTGCAGATAATTTTACCAATTTAACCTGTTTACTACTGATCAGCTATGTATTAAAGCTAAAGTTTCAAAAAGAAAATATTGCGCTAAAACAAGTTAGTTTATTAAGTATATTAATGGTTTTAGTTTCTAGTAGTAAATTTATTTATTTTCCACTGATTGGATTAGTGTGGTTACTGAAAAAGAAAATTACCACGAAAAGAGAAAAAATTATTCTGATTATAGCGACAATTCTCTCTCTAGCGATAGCTGTACTATTGATTATGATTGGCCTAGGTTACGATAATGAATTCGCACTATTTATTTCTGGAAACGAAATTGATACGATGAAACAATTAGAATACGTTATCAAACAACCATTTAAATTCTTAGTAGTTTGTTTATCTACTCTATTTACGAATTTTAATCTCTATGTAGAAGGATTATTTGGAAGACAATTAGGAAATACGGATATATCTTTATTTTATCCTAGTTATATTGCCTATATTGTTTTATTCTTTTTCACGTTATTCTTAGAAAAAGAAAAACAGAGTTTAGAAAGATCAACCAAACTTTATTTTCTGATTGTAGGAATCATCTTAAGTTTCTGTGTTTTTGGTGTTGAATATCTAACATGGAGTGGAGTAGGAAGCAATGTCGTAGATGGAGTACAAGGTAGATACTTTTTACCATTTTTTATTCTATTTATGTTCTGTTTAAAGAGAAAACCAAGAACTAGAAATTTAAAATATGTTCAGGAAATTTCGGTGTTAAGCTTGCTCATTATCGAAATAAGTGATATTTTTATATTATATACAAGCTATGTGTAGAAAATATTGCTTGAATTTTTGAAACTATAAACTATGAATAAATGGAATGAGATATCTAAAGGTAGATAGATAATAAACTTCTGAAAAATAGTTATATCATTGCATGAGGAATGCTTTTATTTCGATAATAGATTTAAGCAACTACTAAAAAGCAAACAAAAACTTTATCATAAAAGTAAGATAATTCTATTTACTCGTAAAATTTATTCCCACATAAATTTTCTTTTTTACTGAATATTTGAATATCACTTGAGATAATCTTTCTTTTTTTATATAATAGAAATTAATCAATTGAAGCAGAATAATAAAAAAATGATAATGACAGGGGTGTGGAAATGACAAAATTAAACTTAAAATATTATGATGGAAAAAACATTTACAATGATGGGGATGTTGAAGAAAAATTATTAGAACATTATAAAAGTGGAAAGCCAATCGATCACACCAAGGAAGATATTTTCTACCTAGTTACCGATGTAAGAAAAAATATTTTAAATTGGTACCCGTTTACTAAGCAAGATAAGGTATTAGAAATAGGATGTGGTTGTGGCACTTTAACTGGTAGCCTCTGTGAAAAATGTCAAAATGTAGTGTGTGTTGAAGGATCAAAAAGAAGAGCAGAAATTACTTATTATCGCCATCAAAATAAAGATAATTTAGAAGTATATGCTGGAAATTTTAATGATATTAAAATTGATCAAAAATTCGACTACATTATTTTGATAGGTGTTTTTGAATACGCAAAATTATTTTTTAAATCTAACGAACCATTCGATGAATTCTTAGAAAAAATAAAAAAATTATTAAAACCTAATGGAAAAGTACTAATAGCGATAGAAAACCGATATGGCATTAAATATTGGGCAGGTGCGAATGAAGATCATATCGTTAAACCTTATGTAGGGTTAGAAGGCTATGAGGCGTATAAGGTACAAACTTTTGGCCAAAAAGAACTAATTAACTTAATAACGAAACACGGTTTTACAAAAACTAAATTTTATTACCCATTTCCTGATTATAAATTGCCTACGATTGTATATACAGATAAAAGATTGCCAAAAGAAAATGAAATATCTTCAATACCAATTTATCCATACGGAGGCAAAATAAATTTTGATGTTTTAAAAACGATAAGTGGTTTAATCGAAAATGAGGCTTTTGGCTTTTTTTCAAATTCATTTTTAATTGAGTTTGGTTTTGATAGCTCGACACTATCAGATATTATCTATGCTAGGAATCTAGATTATAGAAATTTAGATTTTAAGACGATTACCATAGAAGATGAAAAACATAATATCTATAAAATTCCTGATAACCCCAAAGCTAAATTACATTTAGATAAATTAGTTGAAATTCATAAAAAAGTAAAAGCGATGAATATTAAAATATGTGATATTGAAGAACAAAATGGGAAATATCTAATAGAATGGATTGAAGGAAAAAATGTTGCCGAATATATCATTGAATTATCTAAGAGAAATCAATGGGATCTTGTCGAAGAAGAAATAGATAATCTAGTGTCTTTCTACTATTCTATTTCAGTTAAAAAGAAAATTACCAACCCAATAATTGATGAAGTAAAAACGAATTATAAAAATGAAACATATGTGATGAAATTAGCTCTCATGGATGGTAACGCTTCCAATATTATAAAAAATAAAAAAGGTGAATATGTATTTATAGATCAAGAATGGGAAATAGATAAAGAGTTACCAACAGAGTATTTAATATATTATTCATTAGCCTATGTTTTTGGTACAAATAGTTTAATATCTAAATATCTATCCATTGAGCGCATTTATAAAAAATATGGGATTACGAAGAATAAAAGAACATTATTTAATCAAATAGAAAAATATTATTTTACAAAATATCAACGGGTGATAGATACAGACAAGAAACATATTTTAGACGGTTGTAGAAATAGTCAATCTGATGAAGAAGAACTTTTAACTGTTATTTATTATGATGATGGTAACGATTTCTGTGAAAAAAACAAACTAATAAATAAATATAAAAACGGTAAAACAACTGGTGAATATATAGTTGATTTTACACTACCCAAGAAAGTTTTAAGAGTTCGTTTTGACCCGATAATAACAGGGAACAAATTAATGTATTTTAGTGATATAAAAATAAATGGTCGAAGGATTGACTATGATGAATACAATATTAACTTGTTTAATCACAAAAAGATGTTAACATCAGAACATCCGTTTATTGTTTTCCCATACAATAAAGAAAAGCTAACCATAAGTATAAAATTAGAAAAATTATCTGCTAGCGATCAGAAACAGTTCTTTCAAGAAAAAGAAACCTTAGAACAAGAAAACAAAAAATTAAAAGAAAATAATAGAAAATTATCTAAAGAGAAAGAAAATTTAGATAAAGAATTAAAAGAATTACTTAATAGTAAAGGGTGGAAAATAATAGAGAAGATTAGGAAGCTGAAAAAATAATATAGTGAATGGTGATAAAGATGAACAGCGAAAATAGAAATGTGAAACAGGATGAATTTTCAATAGAAAAGTATTTTGTTAATGAAAATAATATCCCATCAGATAATTTTATAAAAGATTTAAAAAAATTAATAAACAATCATATAAATGAAGAAAAAATAATAGATGAGCCACTATATAGAAGTAGTATCAACTATATTTATTACCCATCCAAAAGTCTTACAAATAATTCGAAAAATATTCTTTTAATTACCCATGAACTAAGTAGAACGGGAGCACCTATTGTCGTTTTAGATACTGCTAAAGTTCTAGTGAAAAATAATTATTTTGTCACAGTTATTTCACTAAAAGATGGACCGTTAATGGAAGAATTTATAAATATTGGTGTTCCAGTTATCATTATGCCACAGATGAAATATGTCCAATATTTGAAATCAGAAACATGTCACTTTTTTGACAAGATGGATCTAGATATATTTGTAAACCACTTTGATATTACCATCATGGTGACAGCTACCTTATACAATTTTGTTCGCCGATACTTTAATACAAGAAAAAAAATTTTTTGGTGGATTCATGAAGGATCAGAATCCTATAATATTCTAGATTCTGGTATGCCAAAAAATATAACCCCTAATATCAAAGTGTTTTGTGGAGGACAATATGCAGCAGATCAATTAGCTATACGTGGATATCATTATTATCCCAATGTTTTAAACTATGGCGTTTTTGATGAAGCTGAATTAAGTAAAAAATCAAGTGAAAATAATAATAAAGTACGCTTTCTATTAGCAGGTACAATTGGAAAGAGGAAAGGGCAACTAGTGTTATTAAAAGCAATTCAAAAATTGACAAAAAAATACCAAAACAAATCTGAATTCATTTTCATAGGTGACCCATATGAAAATGATTTAGAAGGCATGAATATAAAACAAGAAATTCAAGAATATGCCAAAGAACATGCTAATGTTAAACTATATAAATCAGTTTCTAGAACAGAACTATATAAAATATACGATGCTATCGATGTATTGGTATTAGCATCGATAGATGATCCTATGCCAGTTGTTGCAACAGAAAATTTTATGTTGGGTAATATCTGCCTATGCTCAAATAGGACAGGCACCTCTTACTATATTGAAGATAAAGAAAATGGGTTTGTGTTTCAAAGTGATAATAGTGATGAACTGTATAAAAAGATTATATACATCATTGATCATAAAACAGACTTAGAAGAGATAAAGAGAAAAGGAAGACAGATATATGAGAACTATTTTGAAATCGGAATCTTTGAAAGAAAAATTATGCAGTTAATACAGGAGGAATTAAAATGAAGAAGTACTTAATATTAGGTGGAAATGGATTTATAGGAAGATATATCACCGAACGTTTAGCAAACAATAATAAAGTGATTGTTGCTGATTATAATATAGAACATACTGAAGAACACGAAAACATTCAATACAAGAAGTTAGATTTTGTTAATTGTGAAGACTTCAGCGAATACCTAGAAGATATTGATGTAGTCATTCACCTTATATCAACAATAGGTCCTAATGAAAAAACAGAAAATATTAATAAGGAGATCAGTGAAAACGTCTTCCCGACGATTAGATTATTAGAGGATATGGTAAAATGTCATACCCAAAAAATAGTTTTTATTTCATCAGGTGGTACTGTTTATGGAGAACATAATGAGACACCAATTTCAGAAGATGAAGCAAAAGAACCAATTTGTAACTACGGAATTATAAAAGAATTAATCGAAAAATATCTAAAATTATATCATCTTTATTATAATTTAAATTATCGTATAATTCGTCTAGCTAATCCATATAGTGAAGTGGTAAAAAAAGGGAAAAAACAAGGAATAATTCCTATTCTAATCGACCAAATAATAAAAGGAGAAACAGTAAAAATTTGGGGAGATGGCAATGATATTAGAGATTATATATATATAGAAGATGCGATTAATGCCATGATTCAAGTAATTGAATATGAAGGAGAAGAAAATGTATTTAATGTAGGTACAGGAATTGGATGCTCTATAAATGATTTATTAAAATTACTTCAAAAGGAAATGAATACAAGCGTTACCGTATCTTATGTTAATGCTAGAAAATGTGATGTAAGAAACAATGTTTTAGATATTGGCCGAATAGAGCATGAAACAGGATGGCAGCCAGAAATAACGCTAGAACAAGGAATTCAAAAAATAATCAGCAGAAAAAAAGAGAATAAATCAGGTGATTAATATGCAAAAAAATCTCACTACTAAAATTTTAAATAGAGATAAAAATCAGAAGGCTATATCTAAAGAGCAAGGTAACAATGATTTAATAAACAATCAAGCTCTTCAAACGTTACTAAAAGCACAGGAAGATTTTCTTGTGAATCAATATACCAATAAAGATAATTTGATTGCTGAAATTAAACGGTTAAATGATGAAAATGCCAAACTAGTTAGAACAATTATGATCGATAACGAATATATAAATTACTTATTAAACTCTTTTTGGTGGAAAATCACAATACCATTTAGAATTATTTCTCGAAAAATCAAAAAGAAAAAAAGAAAAAATGATTACCAATTTGTACAGGAACTTTCTATGAAAAAAGATTTTGTACCTGTAAAAGAAAAAATCTCTATCCTTATATTTACCTACAATGCTGGAGAAGAATTTACTGTTCAACTGAAAAATTTAAATAACCAAAAATTATTAGAAAATATCGAAATTATCATCATTGATAGGGGAAGTACGGATAATACATTAAACTATGCCAGAAAAGCTCAGGCTAAAATCATCTCGGTAAAAGATAACCACTTAACTAACGATGAAATTTACGAACGAAGTTTATCTAGTATACATGGTAAATATGTAGTTTTCATTGATCAAAATAGGGTAATAGATAGTAAATATTGGATCTATCAAGCCATTAGACCAATTATAGATGATAAAGCAGTTTCTACTATATTTTTTAAAGAAGATGTCAGTGTGGTAAAGAACACTACCTATTATCCAGAATTAAAGGAACGAATGACAACTATTGCTTCTGAACAAGTTCTGTTTTTTCCTAAGAATAGAAATATCATTCAGTATATGAACCCCGCATTATTAGATAAGTCATGTGTATTAGTGAAAAAGAAAACGTCTAATATATTTTTAATATAGGTGTAATATGAAGTATAGAAATTTGTATATGAATTCAAGTCAAAAATCAATTTATGTAAAGTATGAAAAAAAACAGTATAAAACAAAAAATAAAATGAGTGTTAAAATCGTCGAAGATGCTGTTATATTACCAGCTAAGCAAGATTTCAGTATAGAACCCAAATTATGGGCAATTGGTGGTATAATGGATAAAGACAATAATTTTGTAGAAGAATCAGCTTCTGATGAGTTATTTGGCGGAGAATACGAATATAATGAAGATTATATAGATAAGAGCGACGAAGAAGTTGTTTTCTTTGGACCGTTTATCAAGGAATGGGAAAAGTTCCTGTGCAATCAGATAAGTAGATTGTGGTATGTAATTGATGATCCTAAAAAATATAAAATAGTATATTGTGGTTGGAATGGGAATCAGGGAATAACAGATATATCTGGTAAGTATTTAGAATTATTTGAACTTTTAGGCATTCAAAAAGAACAGTTAATTAATATCCAAAAACCGACGAAGTTTAAAAAAATAATTATTCCCGAATGTTCATTTGTAGCAAAGAAATACTATTCTGAGGAATTCGAAAAGTTAACAGATACAATTGTAAAGAATGCAAAAAGTCATATAAAAAGATGTCCAGATAAAATTTACCTAGTTGATCATGCATCCGCCACAAACAACAATATTGATCATTACGATCAAAAGCTCAAGCAATATTTACAAAAAAAAGACTATAGAATAATTTATCTAGAAAAATTATCATTATCCGATCAAATCTTTTATTTAAATCATGCGAAAACGATATCCATGATGGCGGGAAATATTTCCCATAATTTAATCCTTTGCAAAAAAGAAAACGAAATAGTAATTTTTAATGAAACAGATCAGATAAATGAAGAACAGATGGTAATAGACCACACGGTACCTGCCAATATTACATATATAGATATTTATAAAAGAATTCTTCCAAGCTTATTTGGAAAAAAGCCCCTTCTAATATACGTAAGTAAATATCTCAAAAATTGGGAGGATGATATTATTAAAAAAATAACTAAATTTTCAAGAATGGATTACCTTTGATATTTAGAAAATAGAAAATATAATAATCAAAATAATACAAATTTATGAAATAGAAACAGTTCTATGCATGAAACTGCTAGAAAAATTTAGGAGTAAAATATGAATAAGACACTTGTTTTTATAAAAAAACACGCTTTTGTTATAGCTATAGTGATAGCGATTATCATTAAACACATTTTAACGATTAATCTACCAGTCTATGCAAGAGATGAAATTGGTGCTGATGAATACTTAATGCTATGTCAAGCAGAAAATTTGATAAAAGGAATGTACTTAGGTTCCTATAATTATTTAACTCTTGTCAAGGGAATTGGCTTTCCACTGTTTTTAACTCTAGCCTATAAGATAGGTATATCATACTTATCCTTGTACAGTATTTTTTATTCATTTGCATCATTAGTTGCTTTGATTCCACTGAGAAAAATGATAAAAAATAAATTCCTACAATTCATATTATTTATCGCAATTCTCTTTTGTCCTGCTACTTTTGACTATAATGTTCAGTTAGTGTATCGGAATATGCTGATACTTCCCCAATCAATTCTGCTGGTTTCTAGCTTAATGATGGTATATTATAATATAAAAGTAAATACGAAAAAAAGTTTATTATGGATAATTTTAGCTTCCTTTAGTTGGGTATTTATGTGGCATACTCGTGAAGATTCTATATGGTCTTTACCTGTTGTGATAGTTACTTGGATAGTGTTATTAATAACCATAATAACAGAGAAAAAGAAACAAACAAATAGAAAAAAGTTGATTCAAAAAATAGCCATAATAACATTACCTTTTATTCTATTGTTTCTAAGTATTCAAGTAATTTCAGCGGTTAATTATAGAAATTATGGAATTTATACAACTAATCAATTAAATGATTCCAATTATACCAAAGCAGTAATGTTAATGATGAAAGTAAAACCTGAAAAAGAGATCGAACATGTGACAATCACTCGTGAAACATTACTAAGATTATATGAAGTTAGTCCTACTTTGGCTGAACTGAAAGACATTATTGAAAATGACTATATAAATAAAACTGGGTTAGTCATGGCTGAAGAAGATAATGGAGAAATAAATGAAGATCTAATTACTTGGACATTAACAGGAGCAGCTAGTGCTCTAGGGTATTATAAAGATGCGAAAACAGCTGAAGCATTTTGGGGTAAGGTATATGACGAAATAAAAATAGCTATTGATAATGGTGATTTAGAAACGAGAACAATATTACCATCCCGCTCTTTAATACCTTTTCCCCAAAAAGAAGGTAGCCTAAAACGATTGATTAGTTCTATAGGAGAATTATATATACGTGCAGCTAAATATGAAAATAGTATAATTGTAGTTAATAAATCAAGCCTAAGTGAAAGTGTAAATCGAAGATACGAGACTATAAGTGGTGGATATATTGTTAGAAGTGATACGAAAAAAGTAGTAGCAAACGGTTGTATTTTTTCTAAGGATAATGACGAAGAAATAACAATAGGATTTGAAGACGAAGATGGACAATTATTAAAGGAAATTCTCTTTAGTGATAGTCCAGATATTTATGATTACTATAAAGAAACAGAGAATGAAGAATACGAAAAAGCAAAGAAATGTCGTTATGTTGACTATTTAGAATTAGAACCAGAAAATAATGAAAACATATATATAGTCGCTAGAAACGAACATGGTGAAATAATTAATTCTTATAATTTAATGGATTTAAATGAATTTTATTTAGATGATAATTATAATTCAATTGTTGATCACCAACAAAGTGGTTTAAAAATAGAAAATGACCCGATGGAAGCTAAAGCTATACGGTACGTAACAGTCGCAAATAATATTAAAAATCTATACAGTTCCACAGGAGTAATATCATTACTATTAAGCTTAATGTATTACTTTGGACTAACAATTTACATGATTGTTAATTCAATAAAGAAAAAGAACAACAAGTTTGATAGATGGTTATTTCTATCTGCGATACTTGGAGCAACGACGGTTATTCTAATTGGATTAGGATATGTAAATGCCTTCATGGTAGATGTTCAAGGATATATAGCTAGTTGTAATGGCTTATTGAATCTGTTTATAATGTCAGCTATCTTTTTATTGATACAGGATATAATAGATCTCTTTTGGAATAAAGTCATGAAGAAATTAGCCAATGCGAAAAACAAAAATGTCAGACAATTTTTTAAAGCTCTAATGAAAAAGGATACTAAAAAACTATTTAGAGTCAAAACAAATAATGTGTTAATTCAATTTTTTAGATATATATGGGTAGGTGGAATAGCTGCAATAGTAAATATCGGAATGTTATACGTATTTACAGATATAATCCATTTATATTATTTATTTTCCAATGTCCTATCTTTTACCCTAGGATTATTAGTTAATTATATTCTAAGTAAAAAATTTGTTTTCCAAGAAAAAGTCACAATGAATCGAATGAAAGAATTTATCATTTACGCGATCATTGGTATAATTGGTTTAGGAATAGATACAGGATTAATATGGGTATTTACATCTGGATTATCTATCTATTATTTAATCAGTAAGATTATATCTACGATGATAGTATTTATTTGGAATTTTGTAGCTAGAAAAATATTTTATAAAATAATAAAGTAGGTGAAAGTATGAAAAAACAAAAAGTAATCATTATAGGAGCTGGTCCAGCTGGACTTACTGCCGGATACGAGTTATTAAAAAAGAGTAAAAAATATGAAGTTACTATTCTAGAAGAAACCAAAGAAATTGGTGGGATTTCTAGAACCGTAAAATATAAAGGAAACAGAATGGATATTGGAGGCCATCGTTTCTTTTCTAAAGACAAAGATGTCATGAATTTCTGGGAAGAAATTATGCCATTACAAGGTAAAGCATCTTATGATGATAAAAAATTACATAGGGAAAAACCGCTAAAAGAAGGTGGACCTGATCCTGAAAAAGAAGATAGAGTTATGTTGATTAGACATCGTGTTTCGAGAATTTATTATTTAAAGAAATTCTTTGATTATCCAATCAGTATGAAAAAAGAGACATTTCAAAATATGGGTTTAAAGAGAACTTTTGTCAGTGGATGTAGTTACTTAAAAAGTATGGCAATTAAGAAAAAAGAAGACTCTTTAGAAAATTTTTATATCAATCGGTTTGGTAAAAAATTATACAGTATGTTTTTTGAGGGGTACACCGAAAAATTATGGGGTAGACATCCTAGTGAAATATCAGCAGATTGGGGGGCACAACGAGTAAAAGGCTTATCGATTAGTGCGGTATTAAAAGATATGCTACATTTAAATAAGGGTAAAAAAGAAACGTCTTTAATCGAAGAATTTATATATCCAAAATATGGACCTGGACAGCTATGGGAAACAGTTGCGGAAGAATTCGAAAAAATGGGTGGTATTTTAGAGAAAAATCATAAAGTAGTGAAAATCAATTTTAAAGATAATAAGATTACTTCAGTAGTCTGTGATGTGAATGGAGAAGAAAAAACAATCAAGGGTGATATTTTTATTTCTTCAATGCCACTAAAAGATTTAGTAGAAGATTTAAATGGTGAAGTACCAAAGAAAATTCAAAAAATTGCGCAGGGGCTTCCTTATCGTGATTTCGTAACAGTAGGCTTACTAGTGAAAAAGCTAAATTTGAAAAATGAGACTAAGATTAAAACCTTGGGGAATATTGTTCCTGATTGTTGGATTTATGTTCAGGAACCAGATGTAAAATTAGGTAGAATTCAAATTTTTAATAACTGGAGTCCATACATGGTAAAAAAACCTGAAGATACAGTATGGATAGGCTTGGAATACTTCTGTAATGAAAATGATGATTTCTGGAATATGAGTGACAAAGAATGCATCAACTTTGCGACAAAAGAATTAATTTCTATGGGAATTATCAAAGAAAAAGACGTACTAGATTCACATCGTGAAAAAGTCAAGAAAGCTTACCCAGCTTATTTTGATACATATAGCGAAATTGATCAGTTAGTCAAATATTTAAATAAATTTGATAATTTATATTGTGTTGGTAGAAATGGTCAACATAGGTATAATAATATGGATCATTCGATGGTAACTTCATTTGAAACAGTAAAGAATATTTTAAGTGGAGAAAAGAAAAAAGATAATATTTGGAATGTGAATACCGATAAAGAGTATCACGAAGAAAAAAAATAAATTTTATAAGGCAGGTGAATAAGTTTTATTTATCTGCCATTTTATATAGTGACTTAAAATTACTAAAAAATATATGCCTATTTAACTTTTTTTGTTATACTTATATTATACAAATTATACAAAAATGACATACATAGAAAGAAGTGAGATAATGGCTAAAGCATCTAATAAAAATTCTTCAAAAGATTTTGCTATAAAGATAAAGAATGTTTCAAAAGAGTTTAAATTGATTTATGATAAGCCTTTTACATTAAAAGAAAGATTAGTTTTTTGGAGTAAAACAAAAGTGGGTAAGCACCAAGTACTAAAAGGGGTTAGTTTAAATATAAAAAAAGGAGAAACCGTTGCTTTAATAGGAGTTAATGGTAGTGGAAAAAGTACTTTGCTAAAATTAATGACCAAAATTATTTATCCTACCAGTGGTAGTATTGAGATAAATGGTAAGTTGACATCCTTATTAGAATTAGGAGCAGGGTTCCATCCTGATTTTACAGGAAGAGAGAACATTTATTTTAACGCTTCTATTTTCGGATTGACAGCTGCCGAAATTGATAAAAGAGTAGGAGATATTATCGAATTTTCTGAGCTTGGTAGCTTCATTGATAATCCGGTCAGGACTTATTCGTCAGGTATGTATATGCGTCTTGCTTTTTCTGTTGCAATAAATGTAGATGCTGAAATTTTACTAATTGATGAAATCCTAGCCGTTGGAGATCAACATTTCCAAGAAAAATGTTTTGCCAAATTACAAGAACTAAAAAAAAGTGGAAAGACAATCGTAATTGTTAGTCACGCTCTTGATTCAATAAGAGAGTTATGCGACCGTGCCGTTTGGATTTATGATGGTGAAATTAGAATGGATGGAAAAACGGATAAAGTAATAGAAGAATACTTGAAGGTGTGTGGATAATATGATAAAAGAAATGATGAATAATTTATATTCATATCGGCAGTTATTAAAAAGTAATGTTCAAAAAGAAATAAGAGGAAAATATAAAGGTTCTTTTTTAGGAGTACTTTGGTCATTTGTCAATCCCCTCTTGATGACCTTAGTTTACGCAATAGTGTTCCCATTAATTCTAAAAAATACCGAACCACACTATGTAACTTATCTAGTAATTGGAATTTTACCTTGGAATTATTTTACTACAGTAATTAGTCAAGGAACCACAACGATTTTAGGAAATGGAGGAATATTAAAAAAAGTTTATTTTCCACGTGAAATATTTCCGATTTCTGTGAACTTAAGTGGAGTAATTAATTTTCTAATTTCTTGCTTAGTTATGTGTTTATTTTTAATTTTTAGTGGGATTGGCTTTAGTTGGCTAATTATCTTTTTCCCGTTAGTCGTTTTAACACAATTTATTATTCAACAAGCGATTATTTTTATCACAAGTTCAATAGATGTATACGTTAGAGACGCAGAATATATCATTAATTTTTTTGTAAATATGTTATTTTACGCAACTCCTATTTTATATTCGGCAGATATGTTTGCTGGTAGCGCAGTAGAATGGTTAATAAAGATCAATCCAATGGCGGTAATCATAAATGCCTATAGAGATATCTTCTATTATCAGACTATGCCAGATATACAGATGTTGTTACTTGTATTAGTTGTATCGATTATCTTATTTTATATAGGATTACGTATATTTAGAAAATTAGAAAAAGGTTTTGCCGAGGAATTATAACATGAAGTTAGCAGGAGTAGTCGTTTGGTATAATCCTAGTGATAAAGATGTTAAAAACATTCAATCCTATATTGATGAATTAGATAAATTATACATTTTTGATAATAGTGAAAAAAAAGATAATAAAAATAAAGTACCCACTTCAAAAAAAATTGAATACATTTCCAAACATGAGAATCTAGGAATTGCTACAGCTTTGAATCTTGCGGCTGTTAAAGCACTAGACGAAGGGTATTTATATTTGCTAACGATGGACCAGGACAGTAAATTTAAAAAAGATGATCTAAAAAAGATGAAGGATCTTGTGAAAACTAAGGATTTATCTAAGATAGGTATTATTAGTCCTTGGCATAAAACAAAATTAAGAATAGAAAAACCACAAGAAAAAATAGATTATCCTCTTGATGTCATGACTTCTGGAAATATCATCAATTTGAAGATCTATAAAAAATTAAAAGGTTTCAAAGATTTCTTGTTTATTGATGGAGTAGACATTGAATATTGCCTACACCTAAAAAAAGAAGGCTATAAAATAATGAGATTAAATGAAATAGAATTGGATCACGATTTAGGAGATATATTTTATAGGAAGTTTTTTAATAAGGAGTTCATGTGTGATAATCACAATTATTTAAGGATTTACTATATGACAAGAAATTATCGTTATATTAGAAAAGAGTATCGTGATATTGCTCCAGAATTTTGTGATATTTTAGTGAAAATAAAAGGCTTAATTTTTAAAATTGTCTTCTATGAAAAGGATAAATATAGAAAATTAAGAAGTATAGTTTTAGGAATAAGGGATTATAAAAGAAAAAAATATGGAAAATATGGAAGTGAGGGATAAAATGCCAGATATCAAATACTTAATAGAAAAATCTAAAGAGACCATAAACGAAGAGGGAGTCAAAGAATTTGCTAAAAAATCTTTTCGCTACATCAAGGGTCAGAGAAATCCAGTAAATCACAAAAAAAGTTATAAAGACGTATTATTTATAAATGGGTGTACATTACCTCATCCGACTAGATATAGAATAGATCATCAAATTGAGCAATTACTGGCAAATGGATATACCGCAGATATTATTTTTTATGATAAACTCGATTTAGAAATGGAAAAATACTATAGAACGTTTGTATTTTTTAGATGCCCAGTTACAGATACTATAAAAGATTTTATTGCAAAAGCTAAGATACAAAATAAAGTAATTTTTTATGATATTGATGATTTAGTGTTCGATAAACAATATACGAAAACAATAAAGCATCTAAATGATATGTCTAAAGAAGAATTAGACTTATATTATGATGGTGTAACTAGGATGGGAGAAACTTTAAAGCTATGTGATTATGCAATTACTACTACCCCAACATTAGCCAATGAATTAAAAAAATATGTAAAAGAAGTTTTTGTTAATCGAAATGTAGCATCAGAAAAAATGACAGAATTATCAATCCGAGCAACTAAAAATATTGTAAAGGATGATTCAAAAGTAGTAATTGGTTATCTAAGTGGTAGTATTACTCATAATGCAGATTTTGAACTCGTTTTACCTACAATTACTAAAATAATGAAAAAATATGAGCATGCATATTTAAAAGTAGCAGGAATTTTGGATCTTCCTGAAGAACTAAAGCCATTCTCCGAAAGAATTCTCAAAGAGCCTTTTGTGTCATGGAAAAAATTACCAGATATTATTGCCTCACTTGATATAAATTTGGCACCTTTAGAGGATAGTTTGTTCAATAGAGCAAAATCAGAAAATAAATGGGTAGAAGCTGCTTTATGTAAAGTACCTACTGTTGCTTCCGATGTAGGAGCTTTTCAAGAAATGATTGTAGATGGAAAAGATGGCTTCCTTTGTAAAAATGAAAAGGATTGGTTTTCTGTTTTAGACAAATTAATTGTAAATAAAGAGCTAAGAAGAAAGGTAGGAGAGGAAGCCTATTCTCGTGTAATTAAAAATAATATTACAACCTATACCGGATATCCATTGACCAAGTTTATTGCTAGTAAACTTCCTAAAACAATCGCTTTTGTATTGCCTACTACTAATATTAGTGGTGGTGTGAATGTAATTTTAAAACATTGTAGTATTTTAAGAAAAACGGGAGTAAATGTATTCATTATCAATTCAGATAAAGTAGATGATAATATTATCAATCAAGATGGGGAAACGGAAGTAGTCTCTAATATTATTAGTAGAGTAGATGCTAAAATTGATATGATGGTAGCTTCACTTTGGTCTACTTTAGAGTACGTTAGAGGGTATTCAAAAGTATTGACCAAAGCTTATTTGGTTCAAAACTTTGAAACCGATTTTATGAAATATGGGGATTCTTCAAGAATTATAGCTAATTCAACTTATAGTTATGATGATATCAAATACATTACAATATCTAAATGGTGTCAAAAATGGCTAGAAGAAGACTATGGAAGAAAAGTCACCTATATAAGAAATGGTTTGAATTTGAAACAATTCCCATATAAAGAAAGAAAATTTGACAAGAAAATTAAAATTTTAGTTGAAGGAAATAGCGACGATTATTACAAAAATGTAGATGAAAGCTTCAAAATAGTAGAAAAATTAGATAAAGAAAAATATGAAATTCATTTCTTGTCTTATCAAGGTACCCCTAAAAAATGGTATTATGTAGATAAATTTATGCACCGTGTTCCATATGATGAAGTAGCCAAAGTTTATCAAGAAGCAGATATTTTAATAAAATCAAGTATATTAGAAAGTTTTTCTTACCCGCCACTAGAAATGATGGCAACCGGTGGCATATGTGTTGTGGTTCCCAATGATGGCAATGTGGAATACTTAAAAGATGGAGAAAACTGTCTGTTTTATCAGAGGGGAAGTATCGAAGAGGCTATTCAAAAAATAGAAAATATAACAAAAGATAAAAAGTTGAGAGAAAAATTAATCAAAAATGGTCAAGCTACCGCTAAAGATCGAAGTTGGAAGAATATTGAAAAAGAAATAATAGGAGTATATACTGAGGAATAATATGAAAAAATTAGCAATAGAGAAATTATTTATTATTATAGGATTTATAGTTGGCTGTTTATTTATATATATTATTCCTCCCTTTCAGTCTCCGGATGAAGATAGTCATTTCAAAAAAGCCTATGCCATATCAGAAGGAGAATTTTTTCCACATTCTAATGGGACAATTGCAGGATTAAAAATTCCAGATACGATGCAAGAGTATATTCAGGAAAAACTAGTAGCAATGAGTAATCGTGAATGGAAGTATACTTATCATGATTGTTACTACGATCAATTATTGCCTGGTGAGTTTTCAAAAAAAACATTGGTAGAAGTATCTACTTCAAATACAACGCCATTAGCTCATATTATTCCAGCAATAGGGATATTTTTTTCTAAAATCCTATCACCAGTTTTTGTAAATGGAGCTCCATCCACAGCACTAATGTTATATTTTGCTAGATTTTTTTCATTATTAGCATATTTATTCATTGGCTATTTGGCAATAAAAATAACCCCGTCCTTTAAAAAAAGTATGTTTACGATTTTACTGATTCCCATGTCTATATTTTTAGGAAGTATGGTAAGCTATGATAGTTTATTAATTTCTGTTTCGCTTTTAAGTATAGCCATGATACTCAGTTTAATCTACAACAAAAAAACTAAATTTGATAATAAAGCTTTTATTGTATTTACAATAATTGGATATCTTCTTTTAAACATAAAAGTAATTTATGCTCCATTACTAGCACTATTGATTTTTGTCCCCAATGAAAAATTTAAAGATAATAAGAAGTGGAAAACTTATTTTAAATTAGGAATAATAATTATTTTAATAACAATCATTTTAAAAATTCCTAACACGTTCTTAGAAGTTGCTTCTAAAGAAAGTTTGTCGTCAGATCAATTAATATATGTATTAACCCATCCATTATCTTATTTAAAAATTCTCCTTGTGAATTTAAAAGACCAATTTTGGACACAGTTATATTGGATGACTGGAAATTTTGGACTACTAGATACCTATTTGCCTCCATTATTTATTTTCATTATTTTAATAAATTTAGTAATCACTTTTATAACCGATGGTATTTCAGAAAATATAAAAATTTCTGTTAAGCAAAAACTGATGATAATAGCTATATTCATTGTAGGAATTGTTGGTATGTATACAGCTATGTATATTTTCTGGACAGCAGACGTCTTCAGTAAAGTTGGTGGAAATCAAATAACGGGAGTTCAAGGAAGATATTTTCTTCCACTATTGATTTTATTACCATTATTATGCAGTACGGATTTATTTTTTAAAAAGAAAAAGCTTATGGATTTTTCAAAAACATATTTTAATTATTCGGTAGTAGTAACAATTGTTTGCTTAAGTATTAGCATAATTGTAAATATGACACGATTTTGGATTTAATTATATACGCTATTATACATCTATATATTATTAAGATAATAAGTCTATGTTTAAAACAGAGGTGATAGATATGAAAAATGACAAAGTACTATTTGTAATACCTGCATATAACGAAGAAGAAAATATAGCGAAGGTACTAAAAGAAATAAAAAAAGATGCCAGTTTTGCAGATGTTTTAGTAATTAATGATTGTTCCAAGGATAATACAAAAAAAATAGTAGAACAAAACGGAGTAAAATGTATAACTGGAATTTTTAATTTAAAATATGCAATGGCTGTACAAACAGGAATTAAATATGCCTATATGAACAATTATGATTATGTAATTCAATTTGATGCTGATGGACAACATATAGCAAAAGAGGCAATAAAATTATTAGAAGAAATAAAACGTTCGGATAGCGATATTGTAATTGGGTCAAGATACTTAAAAGATACTGGCTATCCTTGTCCTTTTTTTAGAAAAGTTGGAACAAAATTTTTTGCAAGTATAATTAAATTAATATGTAAAAAGAAAATAGCGGATCCTTTATCAGGCTTTCAATGCTTAAATAGAAAGGTGATAGAAAGATACTCTCAAATGGGAAATTATCCAGAGTTTCCTGATGCTAATTTAGTGATTGAAATGTTAATACTAGGTTATAAGATTGAAGAAATTCCAGTTAAAATGAGGCTTCGCGAAAATGGTGAGAGTATGCATGGTGGAATCATTAAACCGATAAAATATATGATTAATATGTTATATACTATTGTGTTCATAATTATACAAAATCCAAGAAAGAGGGCAAGATAACATGAAAAATATATATTTTATAGTCTTAGCAATTTTTGTTATATTATATGTAGTTCATGAAGTAAGAAAAAAGAAATTTTCAATTAAAGAAAGTTTTTGGTGGATAACAGCTTCATTGGTTATGTTAATTCTAGCAATTTTTCCTTATTCCATTGATAAAATAGCTAAATTTTTAAATATCGCTTACCCACCATCTTTATTATTTGTATTATGTATTGTCTTTTTGTTGTTTATTAATTTTAGAAATAGTAAGAAAATTGCTGAGCATCAAGAAAAAATAATAGAATTAGCCCAGCATGTTGCTATATTAGAAAATGAATTAGAAGATTTAAGACGAAAGGAAAGAAGTAAATGAAAATTATTTTAACAGTAGTTTATATTATCTTAACCACTTTGGGAATATTTTTAATGAAATTAGGAGGAAATTCATTGTCGTTAAGTTTTACTAATGGTGTAAACTTCAAAATTGGATTTGTAACCTTATTAGGATTTCTTTCTTATCTTGGAAGTTTTCTTCTATGGCAAAAATTAATAGTTACTTTTGATTTAAGTTATATTGTTCCGATAACAACAGGAATATGTCAACTTTTAATATTGATAATTGGCATCTGCTTTTTTAAGGAGCAGGTGAATATTGTTAGTATTGTTGGTGCTATTTTAATAATTATTGGAGTTGTACTATTAGCATTAGGTAAGAGGTAAATATGAAAATCACATTAATAACAGTTTGCTACAATTCTGAATCAACAATTCAGGACACTTTAGAATCAGTATTAAAGCAAACTTATAAAAATTACGAGTATTTAATTATTGATGGAAAAAGTAAGGATAACACCTTAAAGATAGTTAAATCATATGAGGATAAATTTAATAAAAGATTAAAATATATATCTGAACCAGATGAAGGATTATATGATGCGATGAATAAGGGAATAAAAATGGCAACAGGAGATATTATTGGAATTATTAACTCTGATGATGTTTTGGCCTCTTATGATGTATTAGAAACTATAGTTAAGACTTTTCAAAAAAGTAAATGTGACGCAACATATTCAAAATTGGAAATAAAAGATGAAAATTTAGATAAAGTTATACGGGTTTTTGATCCTAAAAAGGGAAATTATAAATTCGGTTGGTATCCTCCACATCCAACTTTATATGTGAAAACAGAAGTCTATAAAAAGCATGGCTTATATAATCAAAAATTTAGAATTGCGGCAGATTATGATTTTATGCTGAGAGTGATGAAAGACCAAAGTCTAAAAATACAATATATTAATAAAGTACTTGTGTATATGCGTAGTGGTGGATTAAGTACAAATGGTTTTAAGGGATATTATAAAAGTTTAAAAGAGAGTTATACAGTTTTAAAGGTAAATAAAATAAAGTTACCGTTCTTTGTAAATGGATTACGTGCTATAAATATATTTTTGCAAGCGCTAAAAGCAAAAACTAAAAATAATAAAAGTAGAAAATAAAAATGGAAACTGTTTTAGTAGCCGGTGGTATGGGCTATATTGGTAGTCATACAGTAGTGGAATTATTAGAAAATAACTATGAGGTAATTATTGTTGATAATTTAATCAATTCTAAATTAGAAGTATTGGATAATATTGAAAAAATAACTGGGAAACGACCTAAATTTTATCAGTATGACTTGTGTAATCAAAATGATTTAGAACAAGTATTTGGGAAAATAAAATCGATACGGTTATCCATTTTGCCGGATTAAAAGCAGTAGGAGAGTCAGTACAAAAACCACTTTTATATTATCAAAACAATCTAGTATCTACATTAAATTTATTAGAGATAATGACTAAGTATAATTGTAAAAAACTAGTATTTTCTTCAAGTGCTACAGTTTACGGTAATCCTGCATCGTTACCAATTAAAGAGGATTTCCCATTATCAACTACTAATCCTTATGGATCAACCAAATTATTTATCGAGTACATTTTAAAAGATTTATACAAATCGGACCCTACTTGGAGTATAGCAATCCTTCGCTATTTCAATCCAATCGGTGCTCATTCGTCTTATTTATTAGGAGAAGATCCTAATGGAATTCCGAATAACTTAATGCCTTACATTGTGAAAGTAGCAATGAAAGAACTTGATCATCTAAATGTTTTTGGAAATGATTATGACACAAAGGATGGAACTGGAGTAAGAGATTATATTCATGTAGTAGATCTTGCCAGAGGTCATATAAAAGCAATCGAAAAGATCATGAAAACTAATCAAATAGATTGTTATAATTTAGGAACCGGTCATGGATACAGTGTCTTAGAAATTGTAAATACTTTCGAAAAAATAAATAATGTAAAAATACCATACCAAATAGTAGAGCGAAGATCAGGAGATATCGCGGAATGTTACGCTGATCCATTGTATGCAAAACAAGAATTAAATTTTACTTGTACGAAAACTCTAGAAGATATGGTAAGAGACAGCTATCAATATATTGTTCATCATAAAAAATAAACCTATAAAGCTCGAAAACTTTATAGGTTTTACTTTGAAAGTTTTTTATTTTATTGAACAGATAATATCATTTGCCCAGTCTTTGGCATGATCTAAATCATGTTCATCAGGATGAGATAATGCTTCATCGAAGTTATGGATACTGACCTTGAGGTTAGCGTCTTCAGGATTTTGAGTAAGAAGTTGTATATATCGATCTCTAACTTGTATAGGCATTTTTCCCTGACAGAAAAAATAACCAAGTATTTGATTCGATGGGTCTATTTCTCTTTGGATTCGTTTGAATAATTGATCATAATAATGCTGATTACCACCATATCCGGCAGTACCAAAATAGGCAATCTTTTCCTTTTTCATTTTTTGAATCAATTGAATTGTTTCTGAAGAAGAATTACCTTTATCCGTCCAAGAACCAATAAAATAAAGATCGGCGTGAATATCAGAAAGATTTTTAGGAATTTTCCCAAAATAAACAATTTCCTGATCTTTTAAGGCATCTTTTATTGCGGATGCTACACATTTTGTATTTCCAGTATGGCTGGAATAAATAATGGCAACTCTCATCTTTCTTCGCCTAGACGCTCGATAATCGAGGTGATTTTCTTTTTTAACTCTTCTTCGTTAATTGGTAAAAGTAATTGGTGGTTCTTCATTAAGATCTCTCCATTTATGATGGTAGTATCTACGTGCTTACTCTCAGTATTATGAACGATCTGGGTAATTAAATCAACCGTTGGATAAGTTTCAATATCCTGATAATCGAGGACGATAATATCCGCAAGTTTTCCCACTTCGATTGAGCCGATTTTATCTTCTAATCCTAACGCTTTCGCTCCGTTTATGGTAGCTAGCTTTAAAACATCGTAAGAACTAAAAACAGTAGGATCTTGATAGAGTGCTTTTTGAAGTTGGTCAGTAACTGACATATGGTAAAACAAGTTAAGATTATTTCCACTTCCTTGCCCATCTGTACCTAGACAAACATTAATCCCATGTTTCCTATAGTTACTAATATCTGCAATCCCACACCCTAAGTTGAGATTACTAATCGGATTAGTTACAATGGAAACATCTTTTCCACTTAAAAGTTTTTGTTCCTTTTCGGAAATAAAAGTGCCATGTGCGAGAATCAAATGGTTATCCAAAAAGCCAAGTTCCTCTAAAGCTTCAACGGGTAACTTTTGGTAATCTTGTTCAATTCCCTGTACCTCGCTTTTATTTTCACAAAAATGCATGTGGATTGGTAAGTGTAAATCATCTGCCAATTGTTTACACTTTTTTAAATATTCTTTACTACAAGTATACATTGCGTGTGGTGTCAAGCTAAAAGTAAGAAGAGGGGAATCTTTGTGACTCTGATAAAGTTCCATAAAGTCTTGAATTCTTTCCATAGATGCCTCATCCCCATTTCCCATTAGACATCTAGAGTACATACACCTAACCTTCGTTTCTTTTAAAGCACGAATACTTCCCCGCCAACCAAAATACATATCATTAGCGGTTGTTGTTCCGGTTTTAATCATTTCGATACAAGATAATAAAGTCGTATAATAAAGATCATCATCGGTCATTCTATCTTCGATCGGCCAAATTTTTTTGTTTAACCAATCTTGTAAATTCAAGTTGTCATTGGTTGCTCTAAAAATGCTCATTCCTAAATGGGTATGACCATTAATTAAACCAGGCATTACGATTTTTCCAGTCGCATCGATTAATTCATCGTACTGACCAGTATAGTTTTTGCATATATCACAAATATATTGATCTTCAATCACGATATCTACGTTTTCGTATTTAGCACGATTCATATCCATCGTGATTACGATTCCATTTTTAATTACTTTTTTCATACTATCCTCCATACTCATTATACAATATTTTAAAATTTTTGAAAATAAAGTGAGATGTTTTCTCTTTTCCTTAGAATAATAGAGATAGGGGGAGAGATAAATGAAAAAAATATGGACATTAGTTGTATTGCTTCTATCACTAAGTTTGGTAGAAGTAACAGAAGTAAAAGCATTAACCGACAGTTTCTATGAAGCAGAATACGTTAGTGGTGCTTATATTAAGAAGTTTAAACCGGGAGCATCTACTGGAAGATATCAACAAATGCGGGTATTTAGAAGAAGCTCCGATCAGCAAGTAGCTTACTGTATTGAGATATGGAAGGAATTACTAGACGGAAAACCGGTTATTGGATACCAAGAAGATTTTCTAAATCACACCAATTTATCAGAAGAGCTCTGGGAAAAAATCGAATTACTTGCTTATTATGGTTACGGATATCAGGATCACACTTCACTAGATTGGTATGCCGTTACCCAATACTTAATCTGGAAGACATTAGAACCAGATAGCACAATCTATTTTACGGATACTTTAAATGGTAATCGAATCGATAAATATCAATCAGAGATTGCGGAACTAGAACGTTTAGTGAATAGTCATAACCAACTGCCTAGTTTTGTGAATCAAAAATATCAGCTTGCATATAATGAGGAGTATATTCTTACAGATACCAATCAAGTATTAGAACATTTTACTGTTCAAACAGATGGAAATTTAACCGTAAAGAAAGAAGGGAATGCGCTAAGAATTGTATCTAAACAATTAGGAACTTCTAAACTTACCTTAACAAAGGAATCAACCAATAAGACGACACTTTATGTTGATTTAGAAAGTCAAAGTTTAATTATCCGTGGTGGCTTCAATAAGATATCTAGTGAAGTAGAAGTAGAATTACCATCTGGTACTTTTCAAATTAGAAAAAGAGATAAAGAAACTGGCAGTACAACTCCGCAGGGTGAAGCAAGTCTTGTAGGGACTACTTTTGAAATATATAATTCAGATAAAAGTTTAGTGAAGCAATTAATGATTCAAAAGGATGGCTATTCTAATATAGTAGAGTTGCCTTATGGAAAATATCGAATCAAAGAAATTAAGGCAGGTCCAGGATATAAAATAGACATGAAAGAACGATATGTAGATATTAGTGAAAGTAATCGCCAATTAATTTGGAGTTGGGATAACGAAGTATATAAAGGGAAAATTATTCTTCAGAAATACTACGGCAGTAAGGAAAAGGAAGAATATATCGAAGAAGAAAATGCAGAGTTCGAGGTTTATAATAATAAAGAGGAATTAATCAAGACGATAACTACCGATAAACAAGGTAAAGCAGAAATTGAATTACCTTATGGAACATATAAAATCATTCAGATAAAAGGTAAGAAGAACTATGAATTGAGTAAACCATTTACCGTGACAATCAGTGAGACGAGTGATGCGGAGCAAACGATAACGTTAAAGAATGAAGAAATCGGTTACCGAGTTAAAGTCATTAAACTCGATAAGGATAGTAAATTGCCAATTAAAGATAAAATAAAATTTAAGATTAAAAATAAAACGACAGGAGAATATGTAGTACGTCATCTTACTATACCGATTCCTAGTGAAACGACTATATTTGAGACGAATGATGAGGGCTATTTTATTACAGATATGCCTCTATTAACAGGAACATATTTATTAGAAGAAGTATCTGCACCGTTTGGTTATCAACAACAAACGGAACCTCTCGAATTTACGATTTCGGAAGATACAGAAACAATAGTCGATTCATTATACGGTGAAGTAATTCTTGTCGAAATAGAAAATCAAAGAGCTTATGGCATGATTGAAATAGAAAAACAAGGCGAAGTAATGATGACAACAGGAGGACTTTCTTTCCGAATGATGCCTCTGGAAGGGGTAGAATTTTCTATCTTTGCCGGTGAAGAAATAAAAACCAAAGATGGTAGCATTATTTATCAAAAAGATCAATTAGTAGAAATTTTAGCCACCAACCGAGAAGGATTAACAAGAAGTAGTAAACTACCTTTAGGTAAGTATTATGTTGTCGAAACCAAAAAGTTAGAACCGTATGATGAAAATAATCATAAATACTTTGTCGATTTAACCACACACAGTCAAAAATTAACTTTAGCTTTTGAAAATACATTAAAGAAAAGTGACATTGAAATTATAAAAATTGATGCTGATACAAAAACAAAGATTGGTAAAGCGAAATTTTCTCTTTATACTGAAAATAACGAATATTTAGGCAGTGTTTATAGTAGCCAAGATGGAAAAGCATATTTCTATGATATTCCTTTAGGAAAATACTATGTTGTGGAAGAAGAAGCCCCATTTGGTTATGAAAAAGATAAAAATGAACACTATCTAG
The DNA here is from genome assembly GCA_018716115.1 of Candidatus Alloscybalousia intestinigallinarum. Classification (GTDB taxonomy): domain Bacteria; phylum Bacillota_I; class Bacilli_A; order RF39; family UBA660; genus Alloscybalousia; species Alloscybalousia intestinigallinarum. The sequence goes on along the minus strand of DVKF01000009.1, from coordinate 12,367 downwards.
AAATCGTAGAAAATCAGAAAACCTATACACTTACTATTCCTAATCGTAAAATAGAATTACCACCTAAAACGGGAATATCACCTGTTCAAGGAAAAACTAATTATTCATCGTTAATTTTCTTAGGATCAATAGGAATCTTTCTTAGTTATCGAAAAATAAAACGTTCGAGAATCTGAAAAGGTTCTTTTTCTTTACTAAAAAAGCATTCTATTTTATAATAAATACAGGTGAAACTATGAAAAAAATAAGTATTTTATCCCTTCATTTGGGTTATGGTGGGATTGAAAAAAGTGTTGTGAATCTAGCCAATTTACTAATCAAAGATTATGAAGTAGAGATTATCTCAACCTATAAATTAGATCAATCTCCTGCTTTTGAAATTGACCCAAAAGTAAAAGTGACGTATTTGATTGGAAAATATAAGCCTAATCGTGAAGAATGGAAACGTTCGGTAAAAAAATTAAAGCCGATTACGTTTATAAAAGAAAGTTATAAAGCTCTAGTAGTATTATTTCTAAGACGTTCAAAAACGACAAAGGCGATAAAAAACTGTAATAGTGATATCATCATCTCCACACGGGATTTATTCAATAAGTGGTTAGGGGAATATGGTAAAAAGAAAACTTATAAAATAGGGTGGGAACATAATCATCATCATCAAGATGTCACCTACATCAATAAGGTAGTAACTTCTTGTAAAAAGTTAGATGCCCTTGTATTGGTTTCTGATTCACTAAGAAGTTTTTATAAAAAAGAAATGAAGAAAAGAAGCTATAAATGTAAATGCGTCTATATTCCTAATATGTTAGATAAAATTCCAGAACAACTTTCTTCACTATCCGAAAAAAGAATAATATCTATAGGAAGGTTATCTAGAGAAAAAGGGTTTACTGATTTAATTGAAGTATTTCGTTTGTTACATGAGAAAAAGCCAGACTGGCATTTAGATATCGTTGGTGATGGAGCAGAAAGAAACAAAGTAGTCGATATGATTTATGAGTATAAATTAACCGATCATATTACGGTTCATGGCTATTTAAAACGTAAAGAAATTGATAACTTATTGTCCAAATCTTCTCTTTATGTGATGACTTCTTACACAGAATCTTTTGGGATTGTCTTAATCGAAGCGATGTCTTATGGGATTCCTTGCCTTGCCTATACTTCAGCAGAAGGAGCCAATGATTTAATTGTAAACGACCAAAATGGCTATTTGATTGAAAATAGAGATCCTAACCTTATGGTAGAAAAGCTAATCGAATTGATTGATGATCCAAAGAAACGTCAATTCTTAGGTAAAAATGGAAGAAAGACTAGTCTAAATTATACTCCGGATCGGGTAAAGACCAGTTGGCATAAATTATTGAAAAAGAAAGGATAAAAAGATGAGAAAGAAAGTAATGTTTATTTCTAGCGCCGGTGGACATCTGTCTGAATTACTGATGTTATCTAAGTTATTTCCAAAATATAATTATACGATAATTACCGAAAAAACCGCTTCTACGACATATTTAACCAAAAAATATCCTAAAAAAGTTTCTTTTTTATGTTATGGAACGAAAGATCATCTCCTAACTTATCCGTTTAAATTATTAGCAAACTGTTTTAAAAGCTTATATCTATACTTAAAAATTCGTCCAGAATTTATCGTAACAACCGGTACCCACACAGCTGGACCAATGTGTTGTATCGGTAAAATTTTCGGGAGTAAAATTATCTATATAGAAACACTAGCCAACATCAAAACCAAAACCGCAACGGGAAGATTAATTTATCCATTTGCCGATTTATTTATCGTCCAATGGCCAAGTATGTTAAAACTATATCCTAAAGCTCGTTATGGTGGTTGGATCTATTAAGGAGAGAAAAGTATGATTTTAGTAACATTAGGAACCCAAGATAAGAGTTTTGAAAGACTCCTAAGAGCCTTAGATCAATTGATTGAAAAAAAAGTGATTCAAGAAGAAGTAGTCGTTCAAGCAGGATATACAAATTATGAAAGTAAAAACATGAAAATATTTTCTTATCTTCCTAAAGAGGAATTAGAAAAATTAATAGAAAAATGTGATTTATTCATCACCCATGCTGGAGTTGGTTCCATTATGGATGGGTTAAAGAAAAAGAAAAAGATCATTGCGATTCCTAGGCTGGCTAAATATCAAGAACATACGAACGATCATCAACTACAGATTGCCGAAGAATTTGAAAAAGAAGGTTATCTACTTAGTGTAGTAGATATGAAAGATTTAAAAAAAGTATTGACTAAAGTAAAACATTTTAAACCTAAAGAATATCATGAAGGCAATCAAAAAATGTTAGATTTAATTGAAACTTATATAGCGACTAACCATAGAGATAACCGTATTGTTCTTTATCTAGTACTCTTATTAGTTTTTGGTCTTATTTTATTTATCATTTTACATTGATCGTAAAGTAACTTATTTTTTCTAGACAGGATATTGGTAAATACTGCTAATTTGACTTATAATAGAAAAAGAGGAGGAAACAACGTGAAAAAAGTTTCTATTGTAGTACCTTGTTATAATGAAGAAGAATCTCTGCCTATTTTTTATGAGACAATTGTAAAAATCGCTAAAGAATTAAAAGACAAGGTAGTTTTTGAATTCCTATTTATTGATGATGGAAGTAAAGATAAGACATTATCTGTGTTAAAAGATTTAGTAAAACAGGATAAACGAGTTAGATACATTTCTTTTTCTAGAAATTTCGGAAAAGAAGCCGCAATGCTTGCAGGATTAGAACATGCCAAAGGGGATTATGTTACCATTATGGATGCTGATTTACAAGATCCTCCATCGCTATTAGCAGAAATGATTGAACTATTAGAAAGTGGCGAATATGATTGTGTAGCGACGAAGAGTACTAATCGTAAAGGATATTCTTTTCTTAGAAAAACATTTACCAAATGGTTTTATCGTATCATTAGTAAGTTATCTAATATTGAATTAGTACCAGGCGCTAGAGATTTTCGCTTAATGACTAGACAAATGGTAGATGCCATTATTTCGATGAAAGAATATAACCGTTATTCTAAAGGATTGTTTAGCTTTGTGGGCTTTAAAACTAAATGGATTGATTTTCAAATCGAAGAACGAGTAGCGGGAACAACCAAGTGGAATTTCTGGAAGCTATTTTCCTATGCGGTAGAAGGAATCGTTGCTTTTTCGACTACGCCTTTAGTCTTTGCGGCTCTAGTTGGATTAATCTTTTGTTTGATTTCTTTTATTCTAATTATTGTGATTATTGCGAAGACCATAATTTGGGGTGATCCCGTAGGTGGTTGGCCTAGTATGGCTTGTATAATGTTCTTTGTTGGTGGAATTCAACTATTTTGTACCGGTATTATCGGTGAATATTTAGCCAAAACCTATCTAGAAACCAAAAAAAGACCAGTCTATATTATTAGAGAAACAGAAAATAAAAAAGAGGACCATGAATAAATAATCAAAAGTAGCTTGTATAAAAACTGTAAAGCTGCTTTTTCTATAGATAAATTTTTGACGGAAAACCAAAAACAAAGTATAATATAACTAGAAAAGAAATGAGGGATAAAGAAAGATGGTCGAAAAAAATATAAATAGTATTTTAAAATATTGGAAAGACAATCCTGATGTTGATGTCAATGCAGAAGAAGCAGTAAGAATGTTTGTCGATGCGAATAACGAAATAAAAACCTGTACTCCAGAACAAAGACAAGAATTATTAAAAAGTGTAGAAACTTATTATCAGGAAGTACAAAATAAACTAACAACCAAAAATTTAGATGTAACAGAAAATACACCATTATTTCAGTTGTTTACTCAATTAGTAGAAATGATTAAAACAGGAAACAAAAGTATAGATAGTGAAACAAAAGACTATTTACGTACTTTAGCTTCTGCATCTTTAAGTATTTATCAAAATAATCGTAGTCGTCGCTTAGGGGATACAAGTATTCAAAGACTACATACTAATGATACAGAATTAAGTTATTTAACGGAGTTAAGGGAAAAAGTAAGCAAGAAGAATATCGAACCTGAGCTTCAAAAAATTACCGAAATCCTTTATAGCGAAGTTAGAATAGCCAATAGACATAATATGTTACTAAACTTTGATATGTCAATGGATTATAGTTCTTTAGAAGGTATTCAATTGACAGATGATCAAGAATATAACAATACTAGAAGACTATTGAAGGAGAGAGTAAATAACTTAAATCGTTACTTAGCTGAACACCAAGATGTCGATATTAATGCGAATAAAATTACAGAAATTCTATTAGATAGCGCTAAAGCAATTCAAAAGGATCCAGCCCACGAAAGTAAAGATACGCAAGAAATTATCAATGGAATAATTGATTTAAGTCAAACTGCAGTAAATAGATTACTAAATACTGATCTTCAACTAGAGAAAAATTCGTCCCTTTGTCAATTGATTTTACAACTAACAGGAAATGCGGTTTCAGGAACACCTGCAGTGAAAGAAACAGAAGAAGAATACATTAAGAATCTAGCGAAAATTTCTTTATCCATTAGACAAGAAGATAGACAAAATCGTATAAATTTAGATAATGAACACAAGATTTATGATAATGAAAATGAGTATGAAACATTAAAGAAACAAAGAGAAATGTATAAACAAAACAATCAAAAAGGAACTTATGCAACCATTACCGACTGCTTATTTGCGGAAATTACCAAAGCGAAAACAGAAAACAAAATTTATGGATTTAGCTTACCCTTCCCATTACCAGAATTAAAGAAAGTAGAAGAGACTAAAGTTGAAACGGATAGTAATGAAGAAAATTTAACCCCTACTAAAGTAGAGCTCGAAGAATTAAAAGAACGTATCAAATCGGAAACCGATTTCCTAACAACACATCCAGAGGAAAATATTAACGCAAGAAATATTAGTGAGCTATTCATGGAAACCGCTAAAGTAAAAAAAATAAGCGTAGACTTAGCAGTTCGCCTAAATAAATTATGGATGAAAGCATCTTCTCGTCTATCTAAAAATGATTTAGAAGAAACTACATTAGCAGATACATTAACTCATTTATATAAAGGGGCTCGAGCTAAAAGTCCTAGAGTAACTCCACAAGAAGAAGAGAATTTAAAAAAGCTTATTGGTATCGATTCTTTTATCCAAGAACAAGCAAAAAGGCGTGAAGAAGGACAAAGTTTACGCTTATATGACAATGAATCTGAATTCAACGAATTAAAGGAATCACATCAGGAAACGAAGTTCAGTGAGCCTACTACACAAGAATTAGCCGATCGTTTATTTAAAGAGATTGAAATTGCTTATACCAAAGATTCATATGAAAAAGTAACTACAGTAAATTCAAAAGAGGATAATCAAGAAACACCAGATATCCCAAAAGTGAATGAAGAAATAGTCGCCTTAGCTAACCGTTTCCATGGGGTAGAAGACTTCTTAAACACCAATCCTGAAGCAGATATTAATGCCGTTGAATTAGCTGATTTATTGATAGCTGCATCCAGGATTAGTAAAGATGACTCAGCAAACGAACTACAAGAAAATATAGAAGCTTTATGGCTAGTTGCTTATCCACGTATGGAAAAGAAGCAAATGACGGAAACAGTTGTTGGCAAAACACTTGTTAATTTAGCGGTAAGTGCGATTAATCATGAACCGATAGTCACCCCTGAAGAAGAAAACTTCTTAAAAGATGTAGTTAGGATAGATTTCTTTATTCATCAACAGTTAGAAAAACGACAAAATGGTGAAGATTTACATCTATTCGATAATGAAACAGAATATAATCAAGTGATGACTCAGTATCAAAATATTCACTTTTCGAATCCAGAAATACAATTTCAAGTAGATCAGTTAGTAAATGAGATAAAAATGGCTTATCAAACCGATCAACTTCACCAAACACCAATTCTTCAAGAATCTAATTCAACAGGAAATGAGGAAAAACCCATTGAATTAGAAAATATGACGAATATGCCAATTGAAGAATTAGCAAACTATATTTATAATCAACGAAAAATTATGCAAGAAATTGCGGAAGAATCCACATCAATAGAAGAATATATTGACCGGGTTGGTAGTGAAATTATCGTATTACCAAGTAATGATGAAATTGAAGCAGAAATTATTAAAATAAAAAAATAAAAGGATAAAAGGTAAGAACTAGGAAAAAAATCTAGTTCTTTTTCTATGCAGTCTTTTATTCAAAACAACCAATAAATATTGTTTTATTGAATAAAAGAAGGTAAGATAATAGATAATAATGAAATACCTTGGAGGAGAACATGATTACAGAAGAAAAACGAAATAAAATGTATGAAGGGTTAAATGAAAAAAATCAGTTAACAACGAAAGAATTAAAAAGTTACGGTTTAGATGGTAATGATATATCTGCTTTAGTAAAAAAGGGGACGATTAAGCGAGTAGAAAGAGGATTATACTCTTTTCAAGCAGTAGACGAATTGTATCATTATGGAAAGAAGCTTCTTGTTAAAAGAGAATATGATAAAGCGAATCTATACTTTCAGAAATGTCATGAATTAGATGAAAACTATCTTGACGTTTATTTTCCACTATTTTTCAATTGTATTCGCAACAAAGAGTATCAAAAAGCGTTTACCTATTTTGATGTTTGTTTTCAGACGGATAATCCTAATTACGAAATAGACAACAAGATTTACTTATATTTATTAAACTTGATTACTGATATTCCTGAAAAATATAGTCCTCTTATCAAAGAACTAACATTTGAAGACATAGAAGTACGAGAAGACGACTCACGATATAAGGATGTTCCACAACAAAACAAATTAAGGTTTTTAATCTTAAACCAACATGCTGATTCCGCTAGAAAAATTTGTTTGTCGATTCCTAAAAGTGATCGAGTAAAAATTTCTAATCTTCTAATAGGCACTTTACTAACACAAGTTTTAGAAACACAGAAAAATGAGATTTATTATCTTATCGAGATGTTGAATAAAAACAATTATGAAGAAGCACTTACGTATTTAGAAACACAGATAGAAAAAAGAAATGGGAATCGGATATGTTTAAAAAAACTAGAACTATCTTTACTGAGAGATATCGTCGAAATAAACAAAACAGGCGTTATACCGAAGATGACGAACGGTAGTGACTCATTATTCTCCGCTATTTTAAATAAAGATTATTCCTTAGCTTTATCTTTAAACGAACAATATCTTAGAAAACATCAACTTAACGCAAAATATAATTTAATTCATCTCTTGTTGCGAAAATTAGTAGAAATAACAAATAATCTTAAAAGTACGGATACTGAAACAAAACAGTTAGAAAGCGATCAAATGAATGAAGTTTTTCCCAATAGTGAACTAGATCGTTTGTTTTTAGATTGTGTTCAATCGCTATATGCAGGGAATATAGAACATTTTCTTGAACAACTTAGTAAATATTTAGAAAAAATAAATAAAAAAGACGCTGAACTCCTAATTATAAAATTACTAAAACTTAGTATCTTAGAAAAAGATATTACTTACAGTAAGCCACTAATGGCTCTAAACTTACTTAGTCTAGAAAACTTAAATATAGATATTAATAATTACTTGAGCCCTTATTATGAAATAATCGAAAAAACGAAGAAAGAACTAGATAAACTTCCTATCTCCAAAAATCAATCTTTCAAGCAGTCAGACTCTAAAGCTACAATTACCCCTAATCAAGAAAAACACTCCAGAAATATATCATCAAATAACCCAGCGATTTCTCAAAATAAAGAACTTCCTAGCAAATCAGAGCCAAAAAAATTCCTTGCTTCTAGTATTAATCCTCCCGAAAAAGAAAAGGATTCCCTTGCCGATATTAACAGGATAAAAGATAGAATGCCCAAACTTAGAAAAAGGGGAATTCTTCTACTAGATTTCATGAGTGAAGAAAAAATAAATAAAATCCATGAAATAGTAAAAGAAATTCCTGATATGGATTCTTTTACCATAGGCAAAGAGAAAAACAGCCAAGTAGTTTTAAGATTTCGCTCATTTACTGATCGTTCTTCTGATTTAGTACAATTAAAACAAGAAGGAGACTATGCCTACTATACCGATAAAAATTATCCTCTATGTATAGAAAAATATAGAGAATTAATAAAACTGGGAACTTTTGATGTTCGTATTTATATGCGTTTAGGTTTAGCCTATATGAAAACAAGACAAGATAGTTTAGCGATAGATTATTTAACAGTAGCCAATGAACTAGCTAAAGAACAAAGACCAGAATGGGATTTTTCTGATTTGATTTTATATTTAAAACAAGATAGTTCAGATGAAAATCGAAAACCTTATACGCATATGACATTAGCCCAGTTTGAAAATGATGTCGATGACATATATGGAATAAAAAACATCGAAACAGTAGAAAAATTGCTAGTATCTGGAATGAATATCCATCAGATAAGTGAACAATTAGGCTTCTCAGAAGAAGAAAAAAAGCTTGTTAGCTTAATTATTGCGAAAAAATATTATGCGAGAGGTAAAATTGAACAGGGTAACCAATATTTAAAATTAGCTGAAAAAGGCAAAAATAAGACACAATTTGTAAAAGATCAAGTAGAAGAAGTAAAGAGAAATAAAAAATATTATAAATATAGAAAACTAGTACTAATTCCTTCTTCAAAAAGAGAAAGTTAAAGATAAGAAAAGAGTGATTAAAAGAATAAATTAAATCACTAAAATATAAATTTGAAATAAATATCTATGATAAATAACCAGAATCATATTAGAGTTTTTTAAATATTAAATTTTATTTAACTGGATATCCATCAATTCCCAAATCAGATAATTTGACAAATAAACTTATTTTTGCTAGAATAGTTAACTGTCCCGTGTATAAGAGGTGTTTAAAATGTTTTATGATGTCGATAAGACAATGAGGGCAGTTGAAGAAGAACCGTCCCTGATTTTTGAACTTATCAAAGAAGGTCACATTGAACTTGTTGATAGGTTACTAAAGAAAAAGAAAGTAGACATAAACACTTGCGATGATGCAGGTAACAGTGTCTTAGTAAGATTATTAAGACATGGTGATTATGATGTAGTACTTAATCATATGGGGAATAAAGACTGGGATGTTAACCATCAAAACCTAGATGGCAATACATTTGCCCATTACCTAGTTTCGATTAACTATGTCAATGTGATGGAAATCATCAAAAAATTAACCAAGAATAAAGACTTTTTACCTAATATTAAAAATAATAAAGGTGAAACAATTTTAGATAAGTCAATTAATGATAATTATATCTATACAACCGTTAAAATATTAGAAGACTCTAGATTTGATAATATCGATGTAGTATCGTTCAAAAACTTGTATGATACTTATATCAAAAGTAATAGATACGGGAAATATTCAAAGATTAATAATTTAGAAGTCATCTTAGATAGTTTAACGGAAAAAGATTTATTACCACGGATGAAGAAATTAGTTGGATTTATTCAAAATAACTTTGATAAGATCAAAGAAGAAGTGTTAACTAATCAAAAATCAGTATGTATGGATAGTATTATTAATCGAGTATTGAAAGAAGATAATGCGTAATATGCATTATTTTTTTCTAGAAAAAATAGAAGATTAAGGATATATATGATATGATACAGATAAGTATTGTATAAGGAAAGGACGATCAGTATGCAATTACCAAATTATAAAGAAGCAAGTAGTCGTAATAAAGAAAGAGTAGAAAAAGAATTATACCAACTTCCTAAAGAAGATAGAGAACTTGGAAAGAATAAAACGTATTATTTAAAGACATATGGCTGTCAAATGAATGAACACGATAGTGAAAATATTAAAGCCATGTTAGAAGAAATGGGCTTTAAAGAATGTGAAGATTATGAACAAGCTGATTTAATCTTACTAAATACTTGTTCTATTCGTGAAAACGCTCATAATAAAGCTTTTGGTATGTTGGGAAGATTGAAACACTTAAAACAAGAAAAACCAGATATTATTGTTGGTTTATGTGGTTGTATGGCTCAAGAAGAAGGGGTAATTCAGGAAATATTAACTCGCTATCCACAGGTGAATTTTGTTTTTGGAACCCATAATCTTCATCGTCTTCCAGTTGTATTAAAGAAATATCTTGATACGAAACACCAAGAAATAGAAGTGTTTAGTAAAGAGGGAAATTTGATTGAAGGAATGCCCGTAAAAAGAATGAGCGCTTATAAGGCATATGTAAATATCATTTATGGTTGTGATAAATTCTGTACTTATTGTATTGTCCCTTATACCCGTGGTAAACAAAGAAGCAGAAGAAAAGAAGATATCATTCGAGAAGTCGAAGAATTAGTAAAAGAAGGTTATCAAGAAGTAACACTGCTTGGACAGAACGTAAATGCTTATGGTAAAGATTTAGAAGAAAAATATGGTATGGAAGATCTCTTAGAAGATGTGGCAAAGACAAATATTCCGCGAATCCGTTTTATGACAAGCCATCCTTGGGATTTTACCGATAAAATGATCGAAGTAATTGCCAAATATCCTAATATTATGAAAGCAATTCATTTACCGGTTCAATCGGGTAGTAGTAGAATTTTAAGAAAAATGGGACGGAGATATACCAAAGAAAGCTATCTTGAATTATTTGATAAAATAAAAGAAACAATACCTAATGTCAGTATTTCAACGGATATTATTGTTGGTTTTCCTGGAGAAGAGGAAGAAGATTTTCAAGAAACCTTGGATTTAGTTCGTCATTGTAAGTTTGATAATGCTTTTACTTTTATCTATTCCCCACGAGAAAATACACCTGCTAGTCGCTTGGCAGATGATACTCCTTTAGAAGTAAAAGAAAAACGTCTACAAGAATTAAATCAATTAGTGAATCAATATTTCCTAGAAAATAATCAAAAGAAAGTAGGAGGTATCGAAAAAGTCTTAGTAGAAGGAAAGAATGAAAATGGAAAAACTGACTTATATGGGTATACAGAAACGAATAAATTAATCAATTTTAACGGTTCTAGTGATAATATAGGTAAAATTATTGATGTTAAAGTAACAGACGCAAAGACCTGGAGTTTGGATGGCGAAATCTGTGAATGAACAAATTCTAGAAAAAGTCGATGAACTAATTACAGAAATAAAAAAAAGTGACGATTTTCAAAACTATAAATATTTAACAGAAAAATTAGAAAGAAATCAAAAGATAAAAACTAGTGTTCAACATATAAAAGAATTTCAAAAAGAACTAGTAAAACGTGAACATCTTCATCAAGATACAAGTGAACTATTAGAAAAGTGGCATAAAGAAGTAGAAACATTACAACAAATTCCACTATATCAAGATTGGATAACTACTCAAGAAAAATTAAATCAGTATTGCCAAGAGATAAAGTCACGTTTAGAAAGTTATTTTGATTTCAACCAAGAAAAAGAATCTTGATTAAAAAGCCAAGATTCTTTTTTTATTAATCCAAGTATTCTTCATTTACTTGTTCATCGATTTCTTTTTCTGCCTGATTGATTTCTTCAGTATTATCGTCTGGAATAATATCCCATGGATCTTCTTCCTCATCATAAGCAATCTTTACTTTAGTATCTCCAACGATTTCGATACCTAGTTCTTTTTCTACCGTATATTCAATTTTTCCATTAACTATTTCTGCTCTTGTACAGGTAGGCTGTTTTAAACTTCGAATGATTACTTCTTCGTTAGAAAAATCACCTTCGGAACGTTTCGGAACAACTACACTTTCTAAATAAGTGGTACTTTTTTTAACTACTTCAGTTTTGGTATCATCCATACACGAGTACCAAATATTGACATCATAACTTCCCTCAATATTGATTTTATCTCCATTTTTATACCCTTTAAAATTATGATTAATAACCCAACAACCAAGAATAGTAGTAGGAACTATTTCTGGAGTGATCGCATCTGTCGTTGTGAAAGTTTTTTTCCCTTTACCTAGAATAGCTTTTGTTACTATTTCTTTGTAATTAGCCATAATATTCCTCCTCTAGTTTAATGTATGCGTATTTTAGATATTTGTTGATAGAAAAGCATTAATCGATAAAAGGTTATAGAACTAAAAAAATAATAAACTGGTTTATCGAAAGGGATTTTAAATAAATAAAAAGGAATAAACCACACTAATCTAAAATACTTGATTAAAATGAATTTTTTCCTTGTTAAAGAACTATTCACAAGGTATACTTATATTATAAAAGAATAAAAGGAGCCGTAAAATGAATAAGAAAAATGGAAAAAAAGGATTTACTTTGATTGAATTGTTAGTAGTTATCATATTGATAGGTGTTTTGATGGCAATCGCTTTACCTGCTGTTAGAAATCTAACTTATGGAAATAGTGAAAAGAAGTATCAGACTTTAG
>DVKF01000008.1 GCA_018716115.1 Candidatus Alloscybalousia intestinigallinarum | reverse complement strand
ATATAATTGTATCATTTTTACACAATAAAAGCGAGTAATGATAACATTTGTCGAGAATGCTTACTCGCTAAATACATTATATTACAATTTTCTTAAAAAGAAAAGAGTATTGACCTTTGTCTACACTCTGAAGAGAATTCTAAATAAGGATTCTCTTTTTCTTTACAAATTTTTAAAAATCATTATAATAGAAATTCATAAACAGAAAAGAAGGTGTAGTATGGAAGAAAACGCTTGGCAAGAAGTCATTTGTTTAATACCGTATATCATAAATAAAGCCAGGCATTATACGATTTATACTATGGATTTAGAAGATTTGATCCAAGAAGGTATAATTACTCTTTATAAAAAGATCCCACAATACGATGAGTCACAAGATATTTCTTATTTACGATATATTGATTATCATCTTCATCTTTGTTTTTTGAATTTCTTAAATAAAGAACGTTATTTGGTTTCTATGTCTAAAAGTATTCGAGTTTTAGCTTTTAAAATAGAAGAATTCCAAAGTAAAGCAGCTGCGAATCACCAATTATTAAGTACGGCGGAATTAAGTAAAATTTTAAATACTCCCATTCAAAAAATAGAGTATCTAGAAAGGATGAACAACAATTGGAAAAATAGTGATAAAATATCGCTAGAAGAAATCAAGGAAGCAGAATTAAATGCTAATATTTCAAATAAAGATATAGCAATGATAACGATGAGCCAAGATCAATTAGAAAAAGTAATCGACAATATAGAAGTACAAGAAATTTTGACTCAATTGAGAAAATTTTCTTTAATCGAACAAGAAACATTTCTTCGTAAGTTAGGCTTTACTAACCAAGAACCGGAAACTTATGAAGAAATTGCCGAAAGTTATCATGAAACATTCCAAAATACCCAGAAAAGATTTAAAAAAGTTAAACAAAAATTACAAAAATACTATCCATAATTAGTGAAAGAGTAGTAAATAACTATTCTTTTTTAGAGTAAAGTATTGTATACTAAAAGTAAGGATGTGAACAAAATGAAATATTATTGTATAGGAATAAAAGGATCAGGAATGGCAACCCTTGCCAATATTTTACATGATTTAGGAAATGAAGTGAGTGGCTATGATGATGTAAAAGAATGGAAATTTACACAATCAGGGTTAGAAGAAAGACATATTCCTATTTATACAGATAGCACTCATCATATCGATCCAGATACGATAGTAACGTATTCAAAGGCCTTTAGTGAAGACCATAAAGAATTAAAACGAGTAAAAGAATTAGGACTAACCATTAAAGCTTACAATGAAATTATTGGAGAACTAACCGACCAATTTCAAACCATATCTGTATGTGGAACTCACGGAAAAACAACAACAAGCTCCCTTTTAAAACATGTAATAGAAAACGTATATGGTTGTAACTATTTTATTGGAGACGGTTCTGGATATGCCAATCCTAAAAATCAGTTATTTGTGATCGAAAGTGATGAATTCAATCGCCATTTTTTAACTTATCATCCTACTTACACGGTCATTACTAATATCGAGTTAGAACATACAGAGTGCTACCGCGATATCGACGATATTATTCAAACTTTCGCTCAATTTGCTAATCGCACCAAAAAATTAATTGTTGCTTGTGGAGATAATGAAAATATCAGAAAAATAACTTTTCAACCAGAAGTGATATACTATGGATTTTCAGAAAATAACGATATCATAATCAAGAATCTTGTTCATAATCAAAACGGAAATAGCTTCGATTTATATGAGAAAGAAACCTTTTATGGCCATTATGATTTACCACTATATGGAGATCATATGGTACTAAATGCAGCTGCTTGTATTATTTTATCGCGAAAGCTAGATATCGCCGATAATACTATTCATGATTTATTGAAAACATTTAGAAATGCTAAACGTAGATTTGCCGAAGAAAAAGTAGGAACAAACATCGTTATTGATGACTACGCTCACCACCCAACAGAAATTAGAATGACTCTCCAAGCCGCAAAACAAAAGTACCCCGATCGCAAATTGATTGCGATTTTTAAACCAAATACTTATTCCAGAACAGAAGCATTTTATCGTGAATTTGCTGATGCCTTAAATATCGCTGATAGTGCTTATTTAACAGAAATTGACTGTAATCGTGAAAAAAAAGAAGACTATCCTGGCGTTAGTTCCCAATTGATTTTAAATTTATTAAAAAACGGAAAAATGATTGATGAAAAGACAATCGATCAATTAAAAGAAGAAGAAAATGCAGTAATCTGTATGATGAGTTGTGCAAGTATCGAACATCTAAAACAAGCCTATAAAGAGTTAAAAAAAGAGAAGGAGTAACAAAAAGTTATTCTTTCTCTTTTCTTAATTGTCCAATGATAAGACTATTTCTAGCTTCTACAGTAAGCGGGTGTAGTAAGCTATCTTTACGAATTGCTTTTTCCATCGCTGTAGTATAAAAATATTTTAAAACAACATCGATATTTTGAGTAGCTAATTCCTTTAATTCATCAGGGACCTTTTGCCTATTGTCCTCAATCTTATCCGCTACATAAATAATTTTATCTAACATAGTCATATCTTTTCTTCCCGTTGTATGAAAACAAATCGCATCCTGCATTTCCTTGGTAAAATTATATTTTTCTCCCACAATTATCGCTCCAACTTTTCCGTGGAGTAGAGTAGGTTTAGCTAATTCTACTGGATCGATATCTAAGTGATGAGTTTTAGCGAAAAGTAGTAACTCTTGATCACTCATTTCCTTCGCGATATCGTGTGCTAATCCTGTTAGCTTAGCTATCTCGACATCGACTTGATATACAGTAGCTAGTTCCTCAGCTTTTTTCATGACCCCTAGACTATGTTGAAATCGAAAAGGGGATAGAGTATTTTTTATCTCTTGTTCTAAGGTTGATATACTAACCATTCTTTTCCTCCTTAAATAACTAACTTTTTTTCTAAAGCTTTAGGAAGTGTAATTTCTTGATTACTTAATCGTAATTGATATAATTTGCTTAGACAATCTAATTGGTAAGCAAGACAATCGTGTTCTTGTCTTATCGCTAAAGATTGAATCTTATCTTGATTGCTCATCTGATTGAAAGTAGAAGTAAGTTCTTCTATTTTAGCATATAATCTCTGTGCCTGTATTTCAATTTGATCGTTACTTGTCTCTAAGAATTTCTGATAATCAATAATACAATCTAAATCTTTAAAAAAATTTATTTCCTCTACCTGCTGAAACCAGAAAAAGTCAGCATCCTTGTTGGTATCATTACTAATTGGACTAATTAACAAATAATGAATAATCGATTCTGGCATCGGGTAGTGAATCGCATATAAAAATTCTAAATCTACACGTTGTATGTAGATAACTTCTTGACTACCTTCCTGCTGGATTACCTTCATGACATCCCTCCCTCCATGATAAATTATACCACAATCAAAGAGATTAGAAAAAGCAAGACGATGAGAATTTTCTTGAATTTACAACGAGAACGATAAGTATTTTATTTTTGCTTATTCTATACTAGATATCTAGATACTATACTATACGTTCTATCCATTTGAAAAAACATTCGTAACATAAAAAAAGATTTAAATATTTTTGAGATAAATCACTTTGAACTTAGAATAATACTAATAGAGGTGATTAACAATGAAATTTAATAAATGGATAAATGGTTTTGACAATGAGAAAGAGATTGCTAGTGATTTAAATGGAAAATTCATCGATGAACTTAATCCTTTGTATAGATCATTTATTGAAGAAATGTACCCTGATATTCAAAATGATGAAAAGATTATCTGCTGGGTAGATGAGACTAGAAAAAAATATGATATTGTAATTTCAGTAAGAGGAAGTAATCGTTACATTAGCATAAAAAAAGGAATAAAAAACTCTGTACATATGGAAGGAATATCTAGTTTTATTCATTTTCTAATAGAAAATCATGTAAAAAGGGAAGTGATTATAGAGTATTTAAAATATCATTATGGTGACGGAACTACAAATGGAACCGGAGTAAGTAGACTTTCAGCTGCCGAATATAAACAAACCTATCAAAAACAAATTGATATGATCAATGAAGCATTTAATCAGGAGGATCTCTTGTTAAAAGTTATAGATCGTTTTGTCTTATCTGGAAATTATAGTAACATCCCAATCGACGGGTTATTATTTGGCGTAAGAGATGATTTTATCTGGATAAAAAAAGAAGATATAATTAGAATAATTTTAAAGAAACAACATTCTTATTCAACTGGAGTACATTTCGGTCCACTTGCTGTTCAGCCATTAGACCGTTGTTTAAACTATAATCCTAAATATGAAAAGCAAAGATTTTGTGTCCAAATCAAATGGTATAATTTAGCCGATGATATAATCCAGAACATGAATGACCATATAATGAATAATAGATAGTGATTTTTCAAAATGAAATAATGGTAAACCTCATTATCTAAACTGAATACAGGAAACAAGAGGCAGATCCAATTCGCCTGCTTCACAGAGTGTTGACAAAGATTAATAATCTTTTCTTCTTAAGAAATATGTAATATAAAGTATTAAGCGAGTAAGTGTTATCAACAAGGGTTATCATTACTCGCTTTTATTATGTAAAAATGAATTGTTGAAAATGTAGGGGAGAAAAATAATAACAATAACTAAAAATACCCAGAGAGAAAATTTAATGACTACTATGAAAAAGCCATTTGGAACAAATGAGGGGAATAATGTTTGCCAAGATTCTTTTATTAGTTAATAAACCCCATCTTCCAAACTGAATACGGGGGATAAAAAAACAGACTCAGTTGAGTCTGTTTAAGTCATCTGGAGCAATAACAAAGGTTATTTGAAACTCCTAAAGAAAGTTGATAAACAACTAATTGCTAATAATATTTTAACATAAAAATCCTTTAATATCTCGAAAAAACTTTTTGTTTTTGTTAAAATCTTTATAAGAGGGTGAAGTTATGACACAAAAAAAATCAAAAAATCATCATTGTATACCACAATTTTATTTAAATAAATTTGGGACAAAACAAAAAAATGGGCAATATCAAATTTTTGTATATAACAAAAATAATGGAAAATTCTTTAGTAATTCTGTATCAAACATTGCCTATGTTAAAAATTATAATACAATTAAAATTGGTTCGGAAGAAACAGATGAATTCGAAATACTCCATAATAAAATATTTGAGAAAAGTTATAGCAAAAAATTATCAAAAGTTATTGATGATATAGAAACATTTTTTAAGGAAAGGACATTTATTAATTGTTTGTCTAACGAAAAATTAGAAAGCCTAAATAAAATAAATTTGTTTCCAATTCAATATAAGTATTTTTTGTCAATTTTGTTGGCATATTTTATTAAAAGAAGTAAGAAAACAAGATATTTTGAAGAAGCTGCCTATGATAAAGCGTATGATATGATGAATAATATTTATGATTCGATGAAATTAGATAGAAACAAATTTGACAAAAATGTTTATGAAGAGTTAGGGACAAAAGAAGAATTGAAAATTGGAAACATAGTTTCTTGTTTTAAAGAAGAAGAGATTAAACAGTTAGCGAAATATTTATTTTATCATACCTGGAATATTGGATATAACCGCTCTAAACATTTATTATATACTTGTGACAGTGCACATGCATTAACTACTACTTGGAAAGAAAAACCTGAATGGCATGGCGTTGGATATGCATCCCCAGGAAGTATGATTATGTTTCCACTTACACCTCGTATCTGCATTTTAATGTATGACACAGTTTTATTGAAAAAAGAAAAAAAATATGTTGTAGATTGCAATTATGTTTATCTAGATGATGATTTAGTAAAGTTCATTAACGAAGAAATTACCTTTGATGCAGTTGATGAGGTATATTCAATTGATGGAGATTGGTATCATTTAAAAAAATTTTGTAAGAGATATAAGTTACCACTGGGACATAAACCATATTCTGTAAATTAACCAGATTGATATAGATTACAAAAAAACAAATCATTAATCAATGATAATTAAACATATTAAGATAAATTTTAAAATTTAATGGTATAATGAATATGGGTATATGAATTATAAAAAAGATTCATCTAGGAGGTAATATTAATGAAAAAGAAAAAATTTAAATTATTAAGTCTTTTTGCAGGTGCTGGTGGATTAGACTTAGGTTTTGAAAAGGCTGGATTTGAAATAGTTTATGCAAATGAATACGATAAATCAATTTGGGAAACATATGAAAAAAACCACAAAACTCCTTTAGATCATAGAGATATAAGAAAAATAGATTCAAGTGAATTGCCTGATTGCGATGGAATAATTGGTGGTCCTCCTTGTCAAAGTTGGAGTGAAGCTGGTTCACTAAAAGGAATAAATGATTCTAGGGGTCAATTATTTTATGATTTTATTCGTATTTTAAAATCTAAGAAGCCAAAATTTTTTGTTGCAGAAAATGTATCTGGAATGTTATCTAAAAGGCATCAAGAAGCTGTAGATAATTTTATAAAATTATTTGAAGAAGCAGGTTATGAGATGCATATAAAATTATTAAATGCTAACGACTATAATGTTCCACAAGATAGATTAAGGGTTTTTTATGTTGGATTTAGAAAAGATTTAAATATAAAATTTGATTTTCCTCTACCATTTGACTATAAACCTACTTTAAAAGATGCAATTTATGATTTGAAAGATAGTGCTATTCCAGCACTTGAAAAAAACAAGACTAATGGTTCAAATTGTAAAATAAGCAATCATGAATATATGGTGGGTTCATTTTCAACAATTTACATGTCTAGAAATAGAGTCAGAGATTGGAACGAGCCTTCATTTACAATTCAAGCGGGAGGAAGACATGCACCGATTCATCCTCAAGCACCTAAAATGATACAGGTAGAAAAAAATAAAAGAATTTTTGAACCAGGAAAAGAAAATTTATATAGAAGATTATCGGTAAGAGAATGTGCAAGAATTCAAACATTCCCAGATGAATTTGTATTCTATTACAATGATGTAGCAACTGCGTATAAGATGATTGGGAACGCAGTACCTGTCAATCTTGCAAAAGCAGTAGCAGAACAAATAAAAAACAGTTTGGAGGGTTTAGGTAATGAAGAGTAACATATTAAAAGCAATGAATAATATTACAATATATGGTTCTAATGAATTACTACGATTTTATGTTGGGAATAATAGAGCTAACAATATGGGAGATGCGTTAGAAATATTTGTTAAAGACATTTTCTGTAACTCATTTAGTTTTACAGACCAGGATGCTTTAGAAAAATATAGTGAGACATTTTCATATTTAGGAAATGCAAGTAATCCGCCAGATATTATCATCAAAGGTGGAGATGCAATAGAAGTAAAAAAAATAGAAGGTTTTAGTTCTCTTGCTTTAAATAGTTCATATCCAAAACAAAAGTTACGCAATGATTCTACGATGATTACGAATTCATGTAAGCATTGTGAAGATGATATTGGTGGATGGAATGAGAAAGATTTAATATATTTTGTTGGGAATGTCAATAAAAATAAATTAAAATGTTTAACTATTGTTTACGGAGATTGTTATTCAGCAACTGATGAAATATATTCTAGAATTAAAAATAAAATAAAAACAGGCGTTGAAGAGATAAATGGTATTGAGTTTATTCATACTAATGAAATTGGTAAATTAAAGAAGGTTGATCCTCTCGGAATAACCGATTTAAGAATAAGAGGAATGTGGCATATAGAAAATCCAAGAAAAGTATTTAACTATGTAATTGATAAATATTATAATGAAAATAATGAAATGAATGTTTTTCTAATATTAAGAAAAAGCAAATATGACTCATTTGATATAGAAGATAGAAAGTTAGTAGAAAATAATCCATTTTTGCAAATAGAAGATATAAAAATTAAGAATCCTGATAATCCAGCTAGACTAATGGACGCTAAATTAATATCATATCACTTATAATTGGAGGAATATTGAATGACAAATTTAAATTTCGAAATAAAAATGGAAACAGATGATGATGGATACGCAACGTTTGAATGTCCTTTTTGTGAATCGACATTTGGCTTGAGTGCATTAGAATTTAATGATGAAAAGAATAGTATTTATAATGAAATGTATTGTCCGTATTGTGGACTTAGTGATGAAATTAATCATTTTTATCCTAAAGAAGTAATAGAGCAAGTAAAAAATATGGCAATTAATTATATGAATGATGAAATAAATAAAATGTTTAGTAAAATGATAAAAAGTACAAATAATAAATATATTAAAATGACATACAAACCTTTAAAAAATAGAAAAATAGAAAATATAAAAACTCAGGAAGGCACAGAAAATATATTTGAATGTCATAATTGTAAAAATCATATAAAAGTTGAATATTGTGTTGGAAAGGCAAAAGTATTTTGTACTTATTGTGGGTTAGATATATGATGGATCTTAAAGAATATAGAAAAATTAGTTTAGAATTTAGAAGAGTAGCAAGTAATTTATTAAAAACTGATTATAGAGATGGTAATATTCCGTTAATAAGATTTAAAAAATATATAGATAATACAGAAACAATAAAAACAATGATTGATAATAAAATATCAAATGTTGAATATGATTGTAATCAATTCATTAAAAATGATTCAGGATGGAATTATATTAATACACCTATATTGGAAGAAGAACACATTAAGGCAATGTATGATTATATGACATACCTTATTGATAATAATATATCAGTTGAGAGGATTGCATTGGGGTTTTTGTGTGATGGTAAAAAAATAACTGCTCATATTCAGTATTTTATTGATCAGGCATTTAAACCACTTATAGATTTCATTAACGATGGGTTATCTGCAATAATTATTATGCTTGAGGAGGAAAAAATGGGAATAAACGTATCAAATAATCATGGAATTGTTAATGTTGCAAATAATAATAGTAACATTGAATCTGATAATATAATAAATTATAACGATTTATCTGAAATATCAAAAATTATTTCAACAATAATCGATAATTTAAAACAAATAGATATAAGCGATGAGGAAAGAGAAAATATTACAGATGATATGGAGGTAATTAAGGAACAATTAGAATGTTCTATTGAAAAACCAGCTAGATTAAAAAAAGCATTTGCCAATATTAAATCTTTTCTTACAAATGCAGCATTATTAACTAGTACAGGTATAACTTTGTCAACAAATATACAACATCTAATATCATTAGTTCAACCTATTGTTGACAAACTATAAAAGATGATTATCGTTCATAATTATCTTTTTCTTTGCTTAAATCTAAATCTTCTACATCTTCATCATCTAAAATATTATCTTCATACATATCGTTAACTACATTAATATATTTGTCGTCTTTATCGTACCAACTGTGTAATTTACTATATAAGAATGACTTTAGTTTATCAAATTTATCTTTCCAATAATTAAGTGTGGTTTTTATATCAGTAATAATAGAATTTAATCTAGATATTTCTTTATCTTTTTGTTTAATGATATTATTTAAAGATTCAACTCTTAAATTAAGTGCTTTATTATTTTCAGTAAGAGTTTTAATCTTATTATTCTTATCTTTTAATTGTTCATTAGTATTGACTAATGTGTTAGATAGAGTTTGTATTTTATCATATTCCTTATTTGTACTATCAACTTGATTGATAAAGTCGATAAAAGAGTTTTTATCTTCTTTTGATAAAATATAATTATCTTTATTAAGTTTAGATATTTTTAATTTATCAATTGTATCTTTTATTTCTTTAGAATTTTGTTTTAATTCTAAAGATTTTTTATTTGCTTGTTTTAAGTTTTCATTATTCTTTTCAATTTGCTTTTTTATTTGAATATAATTATCCATATCAGATATATGAATATCTTTATTTCTACCTTTTTGTTTTTGCTTTAGTGAATGATCTAAATTATATTCTTGATTAAATTCTTCAATACATAATGTTCTCATTTTATCTTGTATTGTTTTTAAAGATTCTTTTGTAAATACATCAGATTTACCAACTTGTTTTTCCATACCATTTTTATTTTTGTATTTAATCGGTACTCCAACAATATGCATATGTGGACTAGTTTCATCATAATGAATAATTGCACTAGCTACTTTAAAATTTGGAATAAGCAATTCTAAATCATCTACTTGTTTTGTATAAACATTTGTCATTTTCTTTTTAAAAATTTCATCTTTAGTATCCCAATATTCTTTGTCTCCGAGTTCAATAATAATTTCACAAGCAAGATCTTTCTTTTCGTTGTTAGATATATTTTCAAAGTAATTATTTATCATACGACTTGGTCGAGTTTGTTTAGAGTTATATTCAAGTCTTGCTTTTTCAAATTCATTTAAATATAATTTTTTAACATCTTCAAAAGGAGAAGAAGTACCTCTAACAATTTCTACTAGTTCTTGTTCGTTATCATATTTTCTATAATTATGCTTATCTACTTTAGACAATTGTCTTGCATTTTGAATAGCATTATTACTTAAAGAAGTATTACCACTAACATTATTTTTGCCATTTTTTCTTGATATATTTTTTCTGTTTTTATCACTACCTAAATGTAATGAATAAGCAAGTTCTTCCATATAAATCACCATCCTTTTTGTAGGAGTATATTTTGACATCCAAAATTTCTAACCCCCTAGGAATTTTGTACGTACCATACAAAATATCCAGTGGGCTAAGGTTTAACACCTTAGAATCCGTTTGCTTTATTTCGTAATATTTCAAAAGCAACGCATTAGAAATAAAACTACATAAAGTATTAATTTTTAAATTGCTATCGCCACTTTCATTGAACTTTGTTCAACAAAACGTGCCACGCAATTTAAAAATTTTCTTCGGTAACATTATCAGGTATTGTTTCAAATACATCTCTAATGTTAACCTTTATATCATTCGGATTATTCATTGTAGTAAACATTCCCATTGATACAAAAGTTTCATTTCCATTATTATCTTTTTGTAGAGGGAATGCCCTTATTGGTATTTCATTTTTAAGAAATGGTCCAATATCTAATTTTTCAGTTTTCTTATAATAAGTTCCTTTATAAAAATTAACTTCATAATATTCATTTAATCTATATAAATGTTGCATAACTTTTCCAATTGGTAAGTATTCACTATATCTAATTTCACTACCGACAGATATTCCGTTAAAATCATAAATAAATGGTCTTTTTCTATCAATGAAACCTTGTTTATAAAGTTCTTCATAATCACTATAAAACGTAGATCTAAAATTAATTTGTTTAACGACATATTTTTTATTTGCAATTTCAAATTCTATATCATCTACATATCTCATAATTATGTCTGCTTTTGTTTCTCTATCAAGTAAATTCCAATTATCATTAAAAGCATAATAACTAATTGGTAATTTAACTTTATTAATGAAGTCCATATCTCTTTTTAGTAATATATCTTCCATAGTAAAGTTTAATTGTTCTGCTTGTTTATTTTCTAAAAGTTTAGAATTAATTAATTTAATTTGATTTTCAATTAATTCAGATTCTTCTTTATATTCGTCCTCAGTAAATAGAGAATCTATATATGCTTTTCTTATTCTATCTTTTTTATTATTTAAACTTTTTAATTCCTTTTCTAAATCATCTTTAGGATTATTAATTTTCGATTTTAATACTGGTAAGAAAAATTCATTAACAACATTATCATATTCAAGTATATCTGCAAGTAATGTTTTTACAGCATTTTCGATTTCAGTTTCTTTAATATTATTTTTACAATCTTCGCACCTATAATAGAAATACCATTTATCTGCTTTTATTTTATGACTAGCTCCACCAGCAAGTATTCTTCCACATTTAGGACATTTTAATTTTTGTAAAAATATATAAGTTTGTGTTCTCATATAATTCTTTTGGTTTTTCTTTTTTTGTACTTGGCAGTTTTCCCATAGTTCTTTTGAAATTATTGGCTCTACAACATTTTCATAATAAGTAGGATGATTGGTTCTTTTTCCGTGTACATAATCACCTTTATAAACTTCATTTGCTATTATTCTTAGTATTCCTGTATCTTTCCAATTTGTTTTGCCTAATACTTTTTCTTCGTTAAATATAGTAGCAATATTAAAATAAGTTTTTCCTTCAAAATACATATTATATATTCTTACAACAATATCTTTAGTTAATGGATCAGGTACTAATAATTTGTTTTCATGTTTATAACCTAAAGGTGCTCTTGCAGGAATGTGCCCTTGTTTGATTGCACCAGATAAACCGATTTTAGTTCTTTCACTTGTTCTTTCTATTTCGTTTTGTGATACGCTCATCATAATTCTTGTAATCATTTTTCCATTAGCAGTAGTTGTATTTATATCATCATTTGCACATATTAAGTCAAAGCCATATTTTTCAGATGTAGTAAGCAAATTTTCCCAGTCATATATACTTCTAGATATTCTATCAAGTTTTAAAGCAATAACAGTATTTATTTTGCCAGCTTTAGCATCATCTATCATTCTATCGAATTCTGGCCTATGATTGCCTGTTTTAGCGCTTATTCCTGCATCTTGGTAATAGTCATATATCTTATAATCTTTAAACTTGCAAAGGTCTTCTAATCGTTCTTTTTGTTCAGATAAACTAAAACCTTCACGTGCTTGATCTTCAGTTCATACACTTAAAAGTGAGAAAAAAATTAAATAATAGGTTTGAAATTGTATGTAATTTCAATATTTTGGTCGTTATCAATAGTGATTTTATCAATTAAGGCTGATAATAACTCTCTACTTGGTTTTTTAAGTTTTAAAAACTCATTGATAACATTGATATATTGTTCATTTTCTTTTGAATTGATTTTATTTTCTAATTGGTATAAGTTAAGTTCAAGTTCGTGCTTATCATTTTTAAGTTTAGTTTTTTCTTGGGTTAGCAAGTTGTATTGTCTTAAAAACATCTCTTCGTCGATAATACCTTTTACTTTGTCCTTGTAAACTTTATCAATGTAAGTGTCTTGTAGGTCAATTTGTTTTGTGATTTTATTTAATCTATTTTCCATTTCTTCCTTGATTTTCAAAGTTTTGTCATTTTGTTTTAGTAGTTCTTCAAGGTTGCTTGTTTTAACAAATTGTTTACATTGTTTTCTAACATCTTTTAAGATAGCCTCTTCAAGTTCAAAGTAGTTAGTTTTATGGTTAGTGCATAGACCTCTTTTTGAATATTTTTTGTATAGTGAGCAAATGCAATATGCTTTTTCGACTTGTTCGCCGTCGGCTTTCGTGTATCTACTCCTATCAATACCCATTCTGTGCCCACACTCTTTACAATAACAAAAACCTCTAAATAAATATGGTAGTTCTTTGCCATAAAAGTTTCTATTTTTGTCTGCCATACCTTGAACAATTTCAAATGTTTCTTTGTCAATGATTGCTGGGCAAGCATTTTCTACGACAATCCAATCTTCTTGTGCATTTCTTCTACGACATTTCATTTTATAACTAACTTTGTATTGCTTTCCTTGAGCAAGGTTTCCGATATAAGTAGGGTTTCTTAAAATATCTCTAATAGTTGTATTTTGCCACATACCATAAGTTACACTTGGGTTTTTGTAGTTCTTTCCTTTATAAACACTTGGGCTTGGAATACCTTCGTCGGTTAATGTATCGGCAATAGATTTTACACCCATACCATTTTTAGCCATTTCAAATATTCTTTTAACAATAGGTGCTGTTTCTTCGTCAATGATAAGTTCGTGTTTATCATAAGGAAGATTTTTCTTATACCCATAAGGCACCGTGCTACCCATAAACTTGCCTAACTTCTTTTGTGATGTAAGTGTTGCTTTGATTTTCTTTGAAATATCTTCTACATACATCTCATTAAACATAGCCTTTAGCATTAGTTGGTTGTTGTCTTTGTGTTTGTCAAAACTATCATATTCCTCACTAACTGCATAGTATCTAACATTGTGCATAGGGAAATACTCCGTAGCAAATGTTATACTTTGTGCCATATTTCTACCTAATCTACTTAAATCTTTTGTAATTACCATATTGATTTTTTTATCTTCAATGTCTTTTAACATTTTTTGAAAGCCATCTCTATCAAATTGAGTTCCACTAACTCCGTCGTCAATATAGGTAGCCACTACCTCTAAATCATTTTTGATAGCAAACTCCATAATATAATCTCTTTGGTTAGAAATACTTTCACTTTCGCTTTTTCCATTTTCTAAATCTTTCAATGATAATCTTAAATATATACCAACTTTAAATGTTCCGTTCATAATTTTTTCTCCTCTCTCACTAAACGGAAACACATTTTTAATATACAACTATATTATACCATTTTTAGCCTTATTTTTAAAGGCTTTTCGGCAATTTTATGCCTCTTTTTTTGTGATATTTTCGTTATAGTATAGTATTAAAAATTGTTCCATAATTTCTTGTAATGTCTTGCCATTTTCATTAAATGTGCTTGTAATTTTCATAAGTTCACCTTTGACTTATGCCGACATAATTTTTTAACCTTTCTTGCTTAAGCACCTAAAGAATATCAAGAACAAAAGCCTCTAATCTCGCACAATTTTTTTGAGTAAGTGTTCCATTTTAAAAATGAAAAAAAGCCCGTAAAATAAAGGCTTGAAAGAAATATGACACCTATTTTTCGAGCTGAAAGAGTTATTTTTGACCTAAAAAAATCTAATTTTTCTTGCTTAACATCTCGTATGGCTATAAATATATATAAGGAAAAAAATCTTGGGGCTGATAACATAAAAAATGAAAAAAATTTTACTCTTAATTTTAGGTTTTTTACTCGAAAAATCGGTATTGAAAATTAGTAAAAGCCCATAAGTAAAGGCTTTTCACACTTTTGAAAAGGAACACTTTTACTTTTTCAGTGTTACTTTATTTTTGGTATTTACTTGTTAAGATGTAATCACAAACGAAACAAGTCGACTTAAAAGTTTGTAAAAAATATTCTAACAATTAGAAAAGTGGCAACCCCACAAAGAAAGGAAAGTGATTAAGATGTTAGATAGTAAAACAAAAAATATTTTAGATTTAAACGATATTAAGGAGGTAATGGTTGCAACAATGCTTAACAAATATGCTGAAAAAGAACTATCAAAAAGCACGTTAAACAAGTTTGGTAGATATATGAATAAACAACAAGAAAGAAATGGCTCTAAAAATAGCATTGATAAAAGAATTGAAAGTCTATATAAGGCTATTCAAAAAGAATATGACAACTTTGTTGAATTAAACTCTATTATGAGTGAATTAGACTAAAATAAAACTAAATTAAACTACAAATAACTAAAAGCAAGCGATTTTAAACTTTCAAAGTTAGAAATTGCTTGTTTTTTATTTATGCAACATAGAAAATATGATAAAATAATGTTGCGAAAGGACAGGTGCTAAAATGATAAAAGACGGAGTTATTTTTTATGCAACTACAAAAGATATACCACCAAAAGAGGCAATGTATGAATTAGAAGAATACTTGGGAGTATATATTAGTAATTACTTAAGAGAAAAGAAAAATCTTAATCAAGAAAAAGCAAATAGTATAGCAACTAATCTATGCAAAAAGTTTATTGAAAAAGAAAATCTTTACGAGGCAACTGATGAGGTTATAGAAAAGTTTGTTGATAATGAATTGGAGCAATACAAAACACAATAGAAATTGAGGTTATCTTATATGAGATAGCCTTTTTTCGTGGTATAATTAAGGCACGGAGGCTTTAATTATGGGAAAACGACATAACACCTTATCGGACGATATTTTTCGCAATAGTAAGTATATAAACGCTTTAGAACAAGCACTTGAAATTGACGACTTTAGAAAAGAATATAAAGAACAATACGACATTATGCTTGATGTTTATAAAACACTTATAACTTTAAATAACATCTTTTTTGCTGATAGCAATAAAAATAAAAAAGAAAAAACTGACGAGATAATAGACACTATCGAGAAAGTCATTTATAAAAGCATAGACGACGACCGAGCAAAATATAGTGTTCGCACTATTAAGGCTTTAGTTGATAGCAATACGAGGCTCTTATACAATAAATATAGCGAGTGGTATGAAAAGTTATCTTATAATGACAATTACTTTGATACATTGAAAAATGAAATCGAAGAAGAAATGACACGACTTGAAAATATCGGTTTTGATAATGTTTTAAAAAAAGATATTGAATACAAAAAGAATAAAGATAGCAAATATAAAATCTATGTTAGTAAATTGGGAAAGTTTTATAAAGAAAATGAAATTGAACTAGAAAAGATTAAAAATACTTTTCAAGAAGAATACGGATGTGAACTCGACGAAGAACAAATAGTATATATAAGCCACTTGTTTGATATGATATGCTACGGAAATAATGGAATAACACTTATTTTACAGCCTGAATTAGAATACACCGAACTAAACGAGCGAAGCACACCTCAAGAGGTTTACAATGCTTATTTTTCGGCTTTAAATATAAAATATAACTATATGAGGGTTGAGGCTACCACTTTTTTATGGCGAGCATTAAACTTGTATCAAGAATTAAAATTGAATATGCCTTTTGGTATGTTTATATCGGTATTTGATTATTTTAATTTTATAGACATAGTAAGTGATATAGAAGAAGATGTGATCACAAATAATAATTACATTGATAAGATTATTAGTGATTTAAAAAAGGCTTGTGAATTATTAAAGGAAAGTAATCAAAAAGACTTTAAGGAATATCAAGAAAAGCAAAAACAAGCATTAGAGATTATTCAAAAGATAATAGATAGAAATATTACAAAGTTTGAGAGGGTTAGTTAAATGAAATCAATAAATGTTATAAAAAAATTAGAGGAAGAACAAGAAATAAAACAAGATATGCAAAGAAACAAAGGCAAAGAAAAGCATAATAAAAGTGTATATCAATTTTTCGATAATTATATATTGCCTATATTAAATAGAGAGTTTGAAGAATTAGACGAAACACAACTAAACTATTTAAAAGCAAAATGTATTGATATTGTCAATGAGATGTTTTTAGATTTTCCAAGTAGTGAAAATTATGAGGACTATGCTGATTTAAAAAGACAAATTGCTGATTTAAAAAACAAAAAAGATATTGCTGAAATGCTTATAAGTTTTGTTTTATATCGAATGAGCCAAAGTGTTGAGAAATATGCAAATGATAATGGTATGTCAATGGAAGATTATTTGCAAAATATAATTGATACGGAGCAATAACTCTACTATCATTGATTAAAGAGATTTTGAGCCTCTTTTTTGCTGTTTTAAACTTTGATATATATAAATAATACTCCTAACATAAATCACTTAAATAGTAGGCGAAAAATGGCTATTTTCAAGCATTAAAAAAGATGTGATACACACCTTTACTTGTTTTCGTCTATGGGAGCAAATAACTCTCTTATGTCTATACCTAAAATCTTTGCTAAATGGTAAAGACTACCTACTGAAATTGTTTGAAATACTTTGTTGCTTTCTAAGTTGCCGATAAAACTTAAAGCATAGTTGCTTGCTTCGGCAAGTCGTTCTTGGGTAAAGCCTTTGTCTTTTCGTAGTTTTTTCAAGTTTTGACCTATGACATAGTAGATATAATTTTCGTCGTTTTTGTTCTCTTTCATAGCCTCACCACCTATATAACAATTATCTCAAAAATAAGTTTTTCTCTTTATCTATTGTTCGTAGATAAAATGTGGTATAATATAGTGGAAAGAAAGGAGTTTGAATTGATGGAAAAAGATATATTGGAAGTTTATAGAATTTTATATAATGATGGTCTTTACATAAAAGAAAAAAGTTATAAATCAATTTCAAAAGAGGACATTTCAAATTTAATTATTAAATGTGTATTTCTAAAAAATAATATTGAATATTTTTTTAAAACTTTTTCAGAAAAAAATATAGAAAAAGCAGAAAAGAAATACAAAATAAATATATTAAATGATTTATTAGATTTACAAGAAAGAATAATTAGTTGTCTTAATGAATTTAGCCAAGATATAGATAGCAATGTATTTGAAATGATTAGAGAACCAGCAATATTGAATACAAAAGATAGTAAATTAAATAATTTATCCAAAGATTTTTATAATTTAATGTTAAAAACTTATCAAAGAAAAATCTTCATTGAAACAAATTCTATTAATGCTCAACAAAGTCAAATTTTATTAGAAGAAATGAAAGCACATGCAAAAGGAATAAAAATAAACTACAACGAAGAATTACTTTCAAAATATTATGAAGAAACAAACTGGAATATATTAGATATGTTAAATGATATAATAGAGTCAAAAAGTTCATTACAAGAATTTGAGGAAAAAACAAATAATGTAGTAAAGTATATAGCTATTTATTTGGTTATCGTAGCAGTTATTATGTTATTTATAGCTTTTTCTCAAGATTAATTAGAAAGGAAAATATTATGTTTGGTAAAATAATTGCAGGCGATTTTTGTGGATGCACAATTAATGGTGGAACTTTCACAAATTATTTATATATAGAAGGACATCAAGAATATACTTTTACAAAAAATAATATATCTTCATACGAGATAATATCTCAAGATACAAATAAAAGCACATCAAGTGCTTTGGCTCGTGGTGCTGTTGGAGGAATTTTATTAGGACCAATTGGTATATTAGCGGGTGGGCTTGGTGCAAAGAACAAAACAACTCTACAAATTGCTATTTATTGGATTGATGGAAAAAAGAGTATGATAGAATTAACTTCAAAAGAGCAAATTAATGCATTTTATAAGAATTTATTTTAAGTAAATCTATATAGGACGAGGCGACCAATTTTTGAAAAGTCAAGCCCATATTTACTTAACCCCACCCGTATTGCTCGGCTATGCAAGGTAAGAGTTTGTGCGTCGCACAAACTTTTTATATTGTCAACAGGTTTCAAGCTGGAATATATAGACTTGGTGCGACTTTAAGCACTACCATATCAATTATACTTTGCTTTCGATAACTCTTTTTAAATGCCTTATATTGCCTTAATATAGGGTATTTTTTGTTTGTCCTAAAAGGTGCTTGCTACCTTATGAATTGATACAAGTATCTTTTGTATATTATTGGTTGTTCTTGTTTCCTCTTAAGTAAGGGTAAGTGATTATTGCTACCCTAAAGGACACGGGAGGTATGTTTCAATGAATTATTACACTACAAAGGAAATAAGCGAGATTTTGGGGCTTTCAATTAAGACTATTCAAAAGTTAATAAGAACAAAACAACTAAAAGCATTTAAAGTTGGTGGTCGTTTCATAGTTGAAGAAAGCACACTAAAAGACTACATCAATGCAAGACAAGTATAGACTTAACAAAGACTACTTGCAATTTTTATAATTGTATCAATGAAAGGAAAAAAATATTTTAATGGGTGGCAAGATAAATGACAAAAATTGATATAGAGCAAGCCTCGTGGCAAGAAGTGTTGCAAGCAATAAAAGAAAGTAATATAAATTATGGCAAAGACTATGACATCTATACTTATTATCACTATGACAATGGCAATATAGTTGGTGTTGTCTATGGTTGGTTTTATGATAGGTGCTTATACATCGACATTATTTTTGTTAGTGCCGAGTATCGAGGCAAAGGAATTGCTACATCAATGCTTAAGAAAGTAATACAAGAAATAAAAAGCAAAGACATTGACAATATTGTTGTCGAGTTGGTGCAATATAAAGGTAAATATCTACTTGCGAATATTCTTGTCCGTCTTGGTTTTTGTTTGTATAGCCTATATTACATCATAAAGCAAAGAGTTATCTATTATATGCCATTAGAAAAAGAATAATAGAATAATAAAAGAAGAAATGCGAAAAACATCTCTTTTAGCCTTTATTTAAAAGAAAAATTGACTTTTTTATAGGTGTTAATTTTAACACCTAAACACTATTTTAAGGTATTAGTTTTCACACCTTAAGGGGGTAGTGATATGTGATAGATTATGAAGATTATTCTCGTGCTTTGGTAGATTTAGAAACGGGCGAAGCAACACCTATCAATGACAATGATATAGTTAATATAATAAGTGCTAAAACAATAGCATATCTAAATAAAACAATAGAAATAAACAAAGGCAAAAAGTTTACAAAAGTAATAGACTTGCCATTTAAAGAGATAGCACAATGTAATCTAACAAAAAGTTCTTATGATGTGTTAATGATTATGCTTGGCTCTCTTGGTTGGGGTGCATATAGTGGCTTTGTTATAAAATTGAAAAACAAACAATTTAACGGGTTTATGAACGGGAAAGATTTACAAGCCTTAACTTTATGTAGTAAAAGTGCTTTCATAGGAGCAATAACACAATTAAGAAATGAGGAAATAATAAAAACGATACCCGCTATTGATGGACGAGGCAATAATTTTATTCTTAACCCATTTATAGCCACCCACGATAAGCGAATACCGACAAAAATATTTAAGTTGTTTGAAAATACAAAGTTTAATTACACACACGAAAGTTCTTCTCAATTAAATAGTAACGAATTGAAAGCAAGAATAAGAGAAGAAAGAAAAAAGACACAAGAACAAATACACGAGGAAATGCAAGCCGTTGAGTTTATTGATAGCATAGACTTTGGCGAATAAGAAAAGAGATAAACTTTTACTTGTCTATCTCTTTTTTGCTACTTAAGTAAGTTCTAACAATTTGTGTTTGCACGGGGTTTTGTTCTTGCAACTCTTTTGCGAATTGTTGCTTTAATTTTTCAAAATGTTTTTCTAAAAGTTTTCTATCTTTTTTTGATAGTTCGCACTCGTCAAGCATTTGTTTTGTTGTAAACATTTCAATAGTTATGTTTTTCATATTTTCCGTAATAGTAAATTGTAAGTCTTTTAAGTTTTTTATATCACTTTCATTCATTTTTTATACTCCTATTCATATTTTACATAATTTTTTGTATATTTCAAAATGTGTTCCGAATAGGTTTTATAATGGTTTGTTAATTTTTCTCACTTTGACGGGTTTGAGTACTTACTCTTAAATATAATCCACAAATTCTTTCTTTATTATCCATAAATTTCAACTCCTTTTTTACAAAAAAAGGGAGTCAAAAATACTAGCTACTAAAACTAATACTCTTGACTCCTCTTAAATAACAAATATAACTTTTTTTAATCATATAGAAAGTTCTCCTTTATTGGTGTATTACTATATATTTTTATTTATAATTTGTCAATTACATATTTATGTAATAGTTTTAGTCTTAATATAATCTTCTAATTGGGATAATTTAATCTTATTAGATAAATTTTCGATAAATATGTCATTAGAATAATTAAATGCAAGAAATGTAGTGTTATTAATGATTATTCTATGTGGTTCAATATAGGTTAAATTTGTTTTATCTATTTTCCTAACATTGCCATTAATAATAGTGTATTTTACTTTACAAAAATCACATATGAATTCAAGTTTGTTTTTTAACGTTTCTTCAACTAAGATTTCTTCTTTAATAATATTTACCATAATACCATCCTTTCTTTTTAGAGTAGGATAGTTTCTTATAACACAAAAAAACTAATCCATTTCTGAATTAGTGGTTGTATTATAAATAGTGTTGGTGAATATTTTCACCAATGCTATTTTTGTTTAAATAAAAAGACATAAGTCTGATACAATGTAATTAACACAAAAAAACACTGAAAGGAACAAACTTATGTCTATAAAT
>DVKF01000065.1 GCA_018716115.1 Candidatus Alloscybalousia intestinigallinarum | reverse complement strand
GGATATCAGAATAATAGTATAGAAGATATTTTGCTTGGAAATGGAGAGATTAGAATCACAAACCGAGTAGAGAGTGAAGAAGTTACTGAAGATATGGCAGCACCAGAAGATATTTTAACTGGTAAGAAAGCATGGGTAAATGGAAATCAGATAACTGGAACGATGGTAAATAGAGGAACCGTTAATCAGACATTAAAAGCGGGAGAAAGTTATACTATACCAGAAGGGTATCATAATGGAAAAGGTGTGATTAGTTCTGAATCATTAGCTAGTCAAACCCAAGGAACGGCGACAGCGGATGATATTAGGAATGGTAAGACGGCTTGGGTAAATGGTACTCAAGTGACTGGTAGTGCAACAGAATTTACTAATACGATTTTTATTCCTGCTCTTTATGGAGCTAGTAATCAAACTACGAGTCATTATGCTGGTGGCGGCGGTATTGAATTGCAGAATGTAAGTAAAATCTCTATTGAGAATTTGGTTATTAGTGGTGAATCGAATTGGCCTAGTGCTTCTCATTTTGCTATTACTGGAACATCCGGCGAGACGTCGACAAGAGTTGCGTTCTTTACCAATACGACTAATGTGAGTGATTTAAGTTACGATGTTTCGATGTATGATTCTGTTACGATTTATGCCTATAGTTATAATGGAACACAAGTTAGAGCGACAAATTTAAGAATAGAACTTAAATAATTAGAAATAGAAAAACTTGGTGATTTCGTTTAGTAGTGTTATACTTTAATTGGTGTTAATATGAAACGATTTTGTTCTTATCATCCGGCTAAATGGGAAGCCTTTTCCTTTTTACTAATTCCTATTTTAGTTGGTATTTTATCTGCTACTTGTTTTGGTAATGATATATGGTTTTTAATACGTACTGGAGAGGAAATTGTTACAAACGGGTTTCCTCATGTTGATTTTTTAACCTTTCATGAAAATTTAACTCTGGTTGTTCAACAATGGTTAGTTGATGTTTTATTCTTTTTTGTTTATGATTATGGGGGTAAAATTGGAATTTATTTTCTTACGCTTTTAGTAAACGGCTATCTTGTTTTTATTACTTATCAGTTATTGATGTTATTGACCGATAAAAAAAGAAATTTATCTATTTTATTTACTTGTGTGATTGTTTCCGTTCTTGCTTTCTTTTTCTTATCACCAAGACCACAGATTTTTTCATTTGCTATTTTGCTGACTGAATTATATGTTTTAGAACATTATATGAAGAAGAAAAATACTAAAATTCTATATTTTCTTCCATTTTTATCTTGGTTGATGATCCAATTACACGCCTCTTTATGGCCAATGTTATTTTGCTTTTGGTTACCTTTTTTTCTTAATACTTTTTCTATTTCTATTGGTAGACTCTCTTCTGAGTCTAAACCGAAGAAGCCATTATTCATTGCCTTTCTTTCTATGATTTTGGTTGCTTTTCTTAATCCCTATGGAATCGATTCTTTATTTTATTTATTTCGTTCTATTAGTAATAGTAGTCTTTATCATGTAGTTACTGAAATGCGAATTCCAGATATTCATACTTTTTCAGGAATGGTTTCTTATTTCTGCTTATTTCTTGTATGGCTTGGCTATTTAATTTTTACTTCTGGAAAACTTCAACTTCGCCATTTTTTATTATTGATTGGTACGACTTATTTAGCAATTTCTTCTTGGCGTGGTTTAGCTTTTTTCTTAATGGCTGCTATTTACCCGTTAGCTTATTATTTTCGTTCTCATTTTTATCAAGTTCGTGATTTATCTTTTTCTATTCGACAATATATTCCTATAGTTGTAGCCATTATTTTTTTAGGAATAATTCCTTTAACTTTAATTTTATCTTCTGATGGGATTGTTATGAATAGTGCTAATCAAGAAGGAATTGATTATTTATTAAAAAAAGAAGATCCTAATCAAGTTCGATTATATTGTGCCTATGGAGAATGTAGTTATGCCGAATATAAAGGTTTAGCTGTTTATATAGATAGTCGAGCGGAAGTGTTTATTAAAGAAAATAATCAACAGGCGGATATTTTAGATGAGTTGTTTTACTTACAAAATCATGCTTTGAATTATCGCAATTTTTTAGAAAAGTATCAGTTTACTCATTTATTAGTTACAGAAGATGATTATTTATATCAATTATTGTTACATGATTCTGATTATGAAGTCTTCTTTTCAGGACTTGAATCTAAAACTAGTCATAGTATGAAAAAAGAAAATTTGCGTCGTTATATTATTTTTAAGAAACGGTAAAACATTTTCTTTTTCTTTTTTTTGTGGTATTATCTATTATTATGAATTTGAGGGATAAGTATGTGGAAAATTGGAAATGTAGAAATTAAACATCAAACTGTTTTGGCTCCTATGGCTGGAATTGGGAACTCTAGTTTTCGAAAGATTATTAAAGAAATGGGATGTGGTTTGATCTATGCGGAGATGGTTTCAGACAAAGCTCTTTTTTATAAAAATCAAAAGACAGTAGATATGCTTTACATGGAAGAAGAAGAGCGACCTATTGTTCAACAAATCTTTGGGAGCGATAAAGACTCTTTCGTTGCGGCTGCTCAGTTTATTGAACAAACTATGCATCCAGATATTATTGATATTAATATGGGGTGTCCGGTTCCTAAAGTGGCAGTTCGTGCCCAAGCAGGAAGTGCGCTTTTAAAGAATCCAGAGAAGATTAGAGAGATTGTTACCGCAGTAGTTCAAGCTGTTCGGGTACCGGTTACTGTAAAAATTAGGAGTGGTTGGGATCATGAACATATTAATGCGGTAGAAGTAGCTATGATTTGTGAAGAAGCAGGGGCTAGTGCGATTTGTGTTCATCCTAGAACTAGAAGTCAAGGTTATAGTGGTAAAGCCGATTGGCAGATCATTAAACAAGTGAAAGAAGCAGTTTCTATTCCAGTTATTGGAAATGGGGATATTACCGATATTTATAGTGCGAAAAGAATGCTTGATGAAACCGGTTGTGATGCAATCATGATTGGTCGAGGGGTATTAGGTAATCCTTGGTTAATTAAAGAAATCAATGCTTATTTGGAAGAAGGAAAAATAATTCCACCCCCAACTCCACTTATGCGTATTGATATGTGTTTACATCATTTAGAAAATTTATATGAATTAAAGAATGAAAAATTGGCAGTTTTAGAAATCAGAAACCATGTTGCTTGGTACTTGAAAGGACTAAAAAATTCTAATGAAATTAAGAATAAAATATTTCTCTGCCGCCATATTTCTGATATAATTAACATATTAAATGATTATAAAAAATATATAGAAAGAAGCGTGGATTAAATGCCAAAGAAAAAAGAAACTGTAGAAGGAGAAGTACTTAAAGAAAAAAAAGTTACTAAGAAAAAAGTAGCCAATACTACGCAGAAAGAAGATAAAATAAAAGGTTCTAAAGTTAAAGACTTAGAAAAAAAAGAATATCGTAAGGCCTATTTTTTCCCTCGACTAATGGCATATATTATTGATTTTGCGATAGTCACTTTGTTGTTAAGTTTTATTTTAATGTTCTTACCAACTAATGAAAATTATTCTGCTTATTTAGAAGAATATGAACAAATTCAAATGAACTACTTAGAGGGAAAAACTTCAGCAGATGAATATATTAATCAATCTGTAGATGTGGTACATGACTTAGATTATAGTAATGTTATGACATCAGTTGTTGGTGTTTTCGTATTTATTCTTTACTTTGTTGTCTTCCAGTTTTATAATAATGGGCAGACTCTTGGTAAAAAGTTGATGGGTGTTCGAGTAGTTTCTATAACTGGGGAAGAGAAAGTATCGATGAACCAATACGTTCTTAGATCTTTGTTAGTTAATTCATTAGTATGTAATATATTGCTTATTGGTATGGTTTTGTTTATGAATAGAGAAGTATATTATTATGGAAAGTTTATTATTGAAGGTATTCAAACACTGTTAATTATTGTATCTGCCTTTATGGTAATTTATTCAGCTAGTGGTCGTGGAATTCATGATAAAATGGCCGCAACTAGAGTAGTAATGGTTGATTAGGAGGAATATTTATGAGAGAATTTTCAGAACAAGAATTAGTACGCCGTGGTAAGTTAGACAGTATTCGTGAGTATTGTAACCCTTATCCAGAGCGTTATGTGGTTACTCATTCGTTAAAAGAAGCATCTCATTTAGAAGATGGTACTAACCAGGTTCGAGTAGCAGGACGTATTGTATTCTTACGTAAAATGGGTAAGATGAGTTTTATTAAATTACGAGATATTGAAGGAGAGTTGCAGCTTTCTATTAAAATTGATTTAGTAGGGGAAGAAGCTTATGAATTTTTTAAGAGTAATATTGATCTTGGAGATTTTATTGGCGCTGAAGGTGAGATTTTTACAACTCATACAGGAGAAAAAACCTTACGAGTTCATACTTTTCAATTTCTAGGAAAAGCTTTACGACCTTTACCAGAAAAATTTCATGGTCTAACGGATCAAGAAATGTGTTATCGTCAGCGCTATGTTGATTTAATTATGAATCAAGATACTCGTGAGCGCTTTTTACTTCGCATTCGTTTTATTCGTGAACTTCGTCATTATTTAGACGATTTAGGGTATTATGAAATCGAAACGCCTATTTTAAATAATAAGGCAAGTGGAGCGACAGCTAAACCATTTATTTCTCATCATAATGCCTTAGATATGGATGTTTACTTAAGAATCGCACCAGAAACATATTTAAAAAGGGCAGTCGTTGGTGGGATTCCTAAAGTATATGAAGTAGCTCGTTGTTTCCGTAATGAGGGAATGGATGCTACCCATTTACAGGATTTCACGATGGTAGAAGGGTACCAAGCTTATTTTAATTATGAAGATAATATGAAGTTGATCCAAAATATGTTACAGACGATTATCCAGAAATTGTTTGGTACTTTGACTATTCCTTTTGGGGATAGAGAAATTGATTTTAGTGGAGATTGGCCTAGGGTAACTTTCCGTGAGTTAATACTTAAACATGCTGATATTGATATTGCGGTAGATAATACAAAAGAAAAGTTATTAGCGAAAATTTTAGAAAAGAACATTGAATTAGAAAGTGAGACACCTCTAGAAAATTTAGGCTTTGGTAACTTAGTCGATGTATTATATAAAAAGGTAGCTCGCCCATTTATGATTGAACCAGTCTATTTGACTGAGCATCCAACAAGTTTGTCTCCACTTGCTAGAAGTAATGATGAACGGAAAGAGATTAGTGATCGTTTTCAATTAGTCATCAATGGTGCAGAGATCGTTAATGGATATTCTGAGTTGGTTGATCCGATTGAGCAAGAAAAACGATTATTAGAACAAGCTGCATTAAAAGCGGCTGGCGATACGGAAGCTATGCCAATGGATTATGATTATATTCGTGCTATGGAATATGGTATGCCACCAATTTCTGGGTGGGGTATGGGGGTTGACCGTGTTGTTCAACTATTAGCAGGTGCTGATAATATCCGTGATGTTGTCATGTTCCCAT
The DNA here is from genome assembly GCA_018716115.1 of Candidatus Alloscybalousia intestinigallinarum. Classification (GTDB taxonomy): domain Bacteria; phylum Bacillota_I; class Bacilli_A; order RF39; family UBA660; genus Alloscybalousia; species Alloscybalousia intestinigallinarum. Next base: position 42,345 of record DVKF01000065.1, on the reverse strand, counting down.
TAATGAGACCTTTGGAAGAAGATAAGGATTAAATAGATGTTGAAGAGATCAACATCTTCTTTTTTTGAAAGAAAACACCAGTTTTTTGGGGTAAAATGATTGTATTTTATGCCAAATTATGTATAATGAAATAGGGAGGGTTAATATGAAAAAGCATAATAGTTTCAAGGTTGTGTTGATTACAATATTCGTTGTAGCACTTTGCAGCTGGATTTTTCCTAGCGCACAGTTTTCTACACAATTGATCGAAGGCGAAAGAGTTCAAGCTGGTTTATTCGATGTATTTTCGTATCCAATGGTAGCACTTTATTACTTCATGAATATTTTTGTGTTTGTAATTGCGTGTGGTGCTTTTTACGGAGTTGCTTATAGAATACCGGCATATAAAAAACTATTAGAGAAAATTACAGCTGGATTTAAGGGCAGAGAAAATATTTTCTTAGTTTTAATGATTGTCTTGATTGCCGCTTTAGTTTCTGTAACGGGTATTTCATTCCCAATCGTATTTATATTTCCATTAGTTATTTCTATTATTTTGATGATGGGATATAACAAATTAGTTGCCGCTAGTGTAACAGTTGGTTCTACTATTGTAGGTATAGCTGGTACAACTTTAGGTACAACGACTGTTGGTTATGTAAATTATATCTTAGGTACAGATACTTTCGATGAAATGATTACGAAAGTAATTATCTTAGTAATTTTAACGGTTCTATTGGTAGCTAATGTGCTTCTATATGCGAAAAAGACAAAACGTGTAGTAGAAGAAAAGAAAGAAGAATTAATTAGTGATGATGATTCTGATGAAGTTAAAAATGCTAAGAAAGAAGAAAGTGTAAAAACTGTTTCTACTAAGGATGATGTTAAGAAAGAAACTGGCAAAAAGAAAGAAGCAGAAAAGAATACAAAAACAACGAAGAGTTCAAAAGCTAAGACTTCGAATAGAGGACGCAAACCAAATTCTACGAAAGGAAAAACTAGAGCTTCTTTTGCCAAATCTAGTGATGAGGTAATTCAAGTGGAAGTCGCTAATAGTAAACCGAAAAAAGTACGTGTTTGGCCATTCGTAATCATTTTTGATCTTATTGTAATTATTTTAGCAATGAGTATGTTTGATTGGGAAGGATTATTCGAAATTACATGGTTTAGTGATGCAACCGATGCGATAGTTGGCTATGAAATTGGTGAATTTCCAATTTTTGCTAAATTATTAGGTACCTTCAATGCCTTTGGTTCATGGAGTTTAAATGTTGAAGTTCCAGCCATGATATTGATCTTTACTTGTATTTTAGCTTTAGTATATCGCGTTAAATGGTCTGATTTCATTGACGGTGTAGTAGATGGTGCTAAACGTAGTGCTCCAGTAGCTACAGTTATGTTATTGATTTTCACAGTACTTATTCTTGTGACATATCATCCATTCCAATTATGTATTACGAAAGCATTACTTGAAGTTTCAACTGGATTAAATGTAGTTACAATGTCAATTATTGCGATGTTTGCTAGTTTCTTCAATGCCGATCTTACTTATGTTGCACAAAGTACATTGCCTTATGTTACATCAGTAATTACAGATAGTTCACTTTATCCATTACTTGCAGTTATTTTCCAATCAATTTATGGATTAATGATGCTAATTGCTCCTACTAGTATTATTCTATTAGGCACATTAACGTATTTGGATGTTCCATATACCCAATGGTTAAAACATATTTGGAAATTATTCTTACAATTCTTAATTGTACTTGTTATTATTTTCTTAATTGTACTTGCGGTTTAAAAAAGAATTGTATGATATTAAGTAGACAAAATCGATTTTTAAGATGGTGTCTACTTTTTTTGTGCTTAAGCGTTTAAAAAAATTCTAAATCGTTCATATTATGCATAGAATGATATAGGAGGAATTTTTATGTTTTCTAGATTTAGTGAAGAAGCACAAAAAGTACTATTGAATGCAAAGAAAGAAATGCAAGAATTAAAACATCCTTATGTAGGTACTGAGCATTTACTGCTATCTTTGATTTCTATTCAGAAAGATATCGGAAAAAAGATGGCCGAGTATGGGGTGACATATCAGAAGTTTAAAAATAAATTAATTGAGGTTGTTGGAGTTGGTACTGAAGATAATACTTGGTTTTTATATACACCATTATTAAAAAGGGTCTTAGAAACAGCTATTTTAATTAGTAAAGAATCAGGAAATGGTGAAGTGGGATGTGATCAATTATTGTTTTCTATTTTGGAAGAGGGAGAAGGAATTGCGGTTCGTATTTTAGAAAAACTAAATGTGGATATAGAAGAGTTACAAGAAGTATTTTCTGTAAAACTTACAGCAAAGAAAAAAGGTAGTAAGAAAAAACTAATGGTAGAAGAATACGGATTAGATTTAACAAAAAAAGCACTAAATCATGAAATTGATCCGGTTATTGGGCGTGAAGATGAATTATTGCGAGTGATGGAGATCTTGTCGCGTCGGACGAAGAATAATCCATTGTTAATCGGTGATGCTGGGGTTGGAAAAACGGCAATTGTTGAAGCATTAGCGCAACAGATTGTTCTAAATCAAGTTCCTGATAAGTTAAAAAATAAGCGGTTGATTTCAGTATCGATTGCTAGTTTAGTAGCTGGAACTAAGTATCGTGGTGAATTTGAAGAACGAGTAACGAAAATGCTTAAAGAAATAGAAAATGACGATACAATTATTTTATTTATTGATGAGATTCATACCTTGATGGGAGCAGGTGGAGCAGAAGGGGCAATTGATGCCGCCAATATTTTTAAACCGGCTCTAGCTCGTGGTAAACTACAGTTAATTGGAGCAACTACTATCGATGAGTATAAACAATCTATCGAAAAGGATAAAGCAATTGAGCGGCGGTTTCAAGTCGTTGTTGTCGAAGAACCGCAAAGCGATAAAGTATATGATATTTTAGTAAAATTAAAACCATTATATGAAAAATTTCATCATGTTAAAATTTCTGATGAGGGATTGCGCTTTATTATTCAGCTTACTGATAAATATATGCACGATCGCAGACAACCGGATAAGGCGATTGATGTTTTAGATGAGGTGTGTGCTAAAGTTTCTTTAGTTGCGGATAAAGATAGTAAGATACTTCATAAATATCAAGAAAAGTTAACAGAATTAGTGGATAAAAAGAATAAATATATTCTTCAAGAAGATTTTGAAAAGGCTGGCGCTTTAAAAACAGAGGAAAAAGAGCTTTCTTCATCGATTAATACGATTGAGTTAAGGCGAATGAAAGCACGAGGAATAAGACGAGTGAAGTTAGAAGATATTGCGGATGTGGTTAGTATTAAAGCAAAAGTTCCTATTTATGAGATCCATTCGGCTAGTTTAAAATTTTTAAGGCAATTAGAAAAACAGTTAAAACAAAAAATTTATGGTCAAGATCAAGCGGTAATGCAGTTAGTGAATTTCACCAAGAAGATGCAATTGGGTTATAAGGATGGAATTCATCCTACTTCATTTTTATTTGTTGGTCCAACTGGGGTAGGGAAAACGATGTTAGCGAAAGAATATAGTCGGTTACTGTTTGGTGAAGATCGTTTGATTCGGCTCGATATGAGTGAGTATCGGGAAGCTGGTAGTATTACGAAAATCATCGGATCAGCTCCTGGTTATGTGGGCTATGATGATGGAAAAAATAAATTAGAAGAAATTAAAAATAAACCACATGCGGTTATCTTAGTTGATGAAATTGAAAAAGCCCACCCTAGTGTTTTGAATTTATTTTTACAGATTTTAGATGAAGGAAGAATCACAGATGCAAAGGGAAATACCGTTCATTTAGAACACAATATTATTATCATGACTTCTAATATTGGCTTTTCTGCTGGCGACTTAGGTTTTGTTTCTACTACTACTGTAGAGAACAAACTACAGGATTTTTTATCATTAGAATTATTAAATCGGATTGATCAAGTGATTCAATTTAATCGTTTAACTCATGAGGCTATTCGCCAAGTAGTTAGTATTCAGATGCGTGAATTAAAAGAAAAATTTAAAGCTAAAGAAATAAAGATTCAATTTACTGATTCCTTAGTTGAAGAGATTATAGGGGCTTCTGAGTACGAAAAATTTGGTGCTAGGCGAGTAAGTAAAATTATTGAGGATAAAATAGATAATTATATTATCGATCAAATATTATTGGGCATGAATTCTATTAAAATAGAGGAGATCAATTTATAATGCGATCTCTTTTTTTGGCGGTTTCTTTCTTATAGAAACCATGATATAATGTTTTAAAGACGAAAAATATGGAAATTAAAGTAGTAACATAATTATTCCGTAATTTTATAATATAATGAAAAAGGTGATTGATTTGAAAATTTATAATACGTTAACGAGAAAAGTTGAAGAGTTTATTCCTCACGAAGAGGGTGTTGTTAGGATGTATACTTGTGGTCCTACGGTATATAACTATGCCCACATTGGGAATTTGCGTACTTATATTTTTGAAGATGTCTTAGAAAAAGGATTACGCTATTTAGGTTATGATGTTCGACGAGTGATGAATATTACCGATGTTGGACATATGACGAGCGATAGTGATACTGGTGATGATAAGATGTTAAAAAGTGCGGAAAAAGAAGGAAAGACAGTGTATGAGATTGCGAAGTTTTATACCGATGCTTTCTTTAAGGATATCGAGAAATTAAATATTCGTAAACCAGATATTGTCGAAAATGCTAGTCATCATATTGATACCTATATCAAAATGATTTCTAAAATGTTAGAGGATGGTTATGCTTATCAATCTCATGGAAATGTTTATTTTGATATCAGTAAAGCGAAAGATTATTATCAACTTTCGGGGAAGAATCCGGATGATTTGATGGTTGGTGTTAGAGAAACCGTAGAAGAAGATAGTTTTAAAAGAAATCCTGCGGATTTCGGATTGTGGTTTACGGATAGTAAGTTTTCTAATCAAGATATGAAATGGGATTCTCCTTGGGGGATCGGTTATCCTGGTTGGCATATTGAATGTAGTGGGATCAGTGCTAAGTATTTGGGTGAATATTTAGATATTCATTGTGGTGCTGTAGATAATATTTTTCCTCATCATACAAATGAAATTGCCCAAAGTGAAGCTTATTTTGGTCATAAGTGGTGTAATTACTGGGTACACGGTGAGTTTTTAAATGATAAGACTGGCAAGATGAGTAAGTCAAAGGGGGAATTTCTACGTCTTCAGTTATTAGAAGATAAGGGGTATTCCCCACTTAGTTATCGATATTTATGTTTGAGTAGTCATTATCGAAAAGGTTTAGTATTTTCTTACGAAGCACTTGATCAAGCAGAAACAAGTTATCGTAAGTTGAAAAACCGAATCAAAGGATTAGATAGAACACCAAATCTTCGCGAAGGAAAAATTGATTACTATAAAGGGCAATTTAAGGAAGCGATTGAGAATGACTTAAATACTTCTAGTATGTTAACTTTAGTTTATGATGTTTTAAAGGATAATGAATTGACGGATTTTACCAAATTATATTTGATTGAAGATTTTGATAAAGTTTTATCGCTAGATTTAACGGTTGATGATGAAACGGAAATTGAGGATGAACAATATATTTTAGATAAAATCGAAGAAAGAAAACAGGCAAAAAGTGAGCACGATTTTGAAAAAGCAGATGCGATTCGTGATGAGTTGTTGAATCAGGGCATTCGGTTGATTGATACCAGAGAAGGAACTACTTACGAAAAAATATAGAGAAGGGGGAATTTAGACTGTATTATACTTATGATTTAATCGGTTATGGGTTAGTTTTGATTGGTGTAGTTATTACTTTAGTTGCTCAATCCTTTGTTACGAGTCGTTATCATTGTTATCGAGCTAAAAATACAAAGAGAGGTTTGTCTGGGCAAGAAGTCGCTCGATTGATTTTGGATAAAAATGGACTTAGCGATGTTTATGTAACCGAAGTAAAAGGAACGCTTACCGATCATTACGATCCCAATCGGAAAGTAGTAAGGTTATCTAGTGAGGTGTTTCACGGAACTTCCGTTGCTTCTTGTAGTGTAGCTGCTCATGAAGTAGGACATGCGATTCAGGATAAGGATGGTTATTTCTTTATACGACTTCGAGGTGCAATTTTTCCTTTAGTTAGTTTCGCCTCTAAATTTGGTTATTTGGCTATTTTTATCGGGTTTCTTTTTAATCTTTTAGATTTGGCTTGGGGCGGGGTTGGTTTATTACTTATTATTTTATTTTTTCAATTGATTACATTACCCGTAGAGTTAAACGCTTCTTCTAGAGCGCTTATTGAGTTACAAGAATTAGATATTTTAGAAAAGAAAGAATTATCTTCGGGAAAAGATATGTTACAAGCTGCTGCGATGACGTATGTTGCTTCTCTTGCGACAACATTACTTGAAATTTTACGCTTTGTTCTTATTATTGCGGGAAGAGACGATCGAAAGTGATCGTTTTTTTACGTTTCGGGATAGGAACAGGACAAAACCACCCGCTATCTGGGTGAGAGCTGAAGAAACGGTGGCGTTAAGAGAAAAAGAAATCCTCCTTTGATATAATAGAAAATGGTCTGCTAACCAAAATCTAAAATCAAGGGGAGATTTATTCTGAATGGCGATGTTTATTAGATTTGCGTCTAGATTCGCTTCTTGGTATAATAAAAACGGTGATTGAAGTGAAAGCAGTAGAAATTAATCCTTTAGTTTTGGCATACTTGGGAGATACTATTTATGAAAACTATGTACGTCGTTTTTTGATTGCTTCGTATGGTGGGAATGTGAAACAACTACAGGAAAAATCGATAGAATATGTCAGTGCTCGTTCTCAGGCAATGTATTTGAAGCGTTTACTCGAATTAGATTTTTTTACAGAAGAAGAAATGTATATCTTAAAAAGAGCACGTAATTATAAGAGCAAATCTCATCCTAAAAATTGCGATGTGGTTACTTATAAACACGCTACTGCGTTAGAAGCGGTAATTGGTTATTTGGATTTGATTGGAAGAAATACGAGAATACAAGAGATTATGGATATGATTTTAGGAGGAAAATTATGTTAGTCTATGGAAAAAATGTAGCGATTGAATATTTAACAGATGGAAAAAAAGTGCGAAAAGTTTATTTACAGGAAGGGTTTAAGGAAGAAAAAATTCTTTTCTTGATTAGAAAACTTAATTTTCCGGTTATTTATAAGCGTAAAAACGAATTAGATCGACTTGTAAATGGTGTACATCAAGGTATAATTTTAGATGTAGAGGATTTTAGTTATTGTTCTTTTGATTCACTTTCTGATGAAGAGGATAGCTTTTTGGTTATCTTAGATCATCTGGAAGACCCTCATAATTTAGGAGCGATTATTCGAACGGCAGAAGCGGCTGGTGTCGATGGAATTATCCTTCCTAAAGATCGGGGCGTTACTGTGAATGGTACTGTGTTAAAGACAAGTGCAGGTGCGATTTATCATCTTCCTGTTTGTCAGGTTGTTAATCTTCACCAGACAATCGATGCCCTTAAGAAAAAAGGATTTTGGATTGTTGGTACTGACATGACAGATAGTCAAGATTATCGAGATATTGATTATTCTGGTAAAATAGCTTTAATTATTGGTAACGAGGGGACAGGGATGAGTCGGTTGGTGCGTGAATCGTGTGATTTTATCGCTAGAATCCCTATGTATGGTAAAGTTAATAGTCTAAACGCCTCAGTTGCTGCTGGCATTATGATATACGAGGTGATTAGGCATAAGAAAGGATAGGTATGCAGAATTATTCTCAGTATAATGATTATGAATTAGTCTATATGGTTCAAGAAGAAAACGAGAATGCCTATCAAATTTTATATGATAAATATCAGCCTCTTCTTCGGCAAATAGCTAGTCGCTTTTTTTCTGCTTATCGTCAATTTGGTGTAGAGTATGATGATTTATATCAAGAAGCTAATTTAGCATTAACTAAAGCTATTCATGCTTATCAAGCATCTTCTAATACGTTATTTTATACGTTTGCTTGTATTACCGTTCAAAGTAAATTAAAAAATTTTATTAAAGTTTCTACTTCTCAAAAATGTTTATTTCATCAAAGAATGGTTTCTCTATATGAAGTTATTAGTGATAAACAGAATGATTTGATGTTGATTGATACCATCGTTGATCCGGTTGCGGTAGATCCTGTTTCAGAGTTAGAAAAGAAAAGTTTAGTTCAACAATTATTTCAATTTTCTCTTTCTTTAAATATTGTTCAAGCGCAAATATTTGAACTTAAGACCGCAGGATTTCGCAATATCGATATCGCTTCATTACTAGGTATGTCTTTAAAAGATGTCAGTAATTATATCTATCGAATCAGAAGAAAATTAAAACGATTTTTATTAGCTTGACTTTTATCGTTGTATGATATAATGATAATAGGGTGAAAATATATGGAGAAGAAAACGATTGTTGAATTTGGACTTTCTTCTATGTCGATGGATTATAAAAGAGAGTTTTTGTATAAGCTAGATTCTATGTTGAAAGAAATTCATGAAAGTGGTGGCTTTGTCACTAGTTTTGATCCAAATACTATTTATATTACTGAAGATACACGTATGCCGATGTTTTCTTCTATTCGTCGTTTTCTTCCTAATGAAGAAGATCAACAAAATATTAAAGTGGCTAATCTTTTATGGATGGCTGATTTGGCTTTTTGTTTGTATCTTCCTGATTATAATTTGGAAAATGGATTGTTAAATCCAGAAGTGATCAGTATGTATTTTCATGATTTTAAGGGGTATTTTCCTGAAGAGGATGTCGATTATTATGCATCTATTTTTCAGTTAGATTATTCTCTACCTAATCTTCCGGTTCAATATTTTAGTGATTATATCGATAGGAAGATGAGTTCTAATCAAGCTAGTATGTATTCTAATCAAAAAAGTTACAGTAAAAGTACTTTAGCTGGGCGAATGATGAGTGAGAAAAATAATAGTGGTTATGCAAATTACATTTTAATGACAAGTTTGGTCGGTTCTTTATTGTTGTTAGGAATTTGGTTTTTATTCTCGTTTTCTACAATATTTTCTTGACTTTTAACCCTTTTGTGTGATATGGTTATGCTGAACACGAAAGGTGTTTTTATTTTGATAAAATGAAGGTGGGTTATTTATGGCAAAAGTGGTAAAGTCAACTAGAGAAGTTGTCGATATCAACGAAGAGATGGAAAAGATCCAAAAGAAGAAAAAAAATAGTGGAAAGGATAAGGAACAGTCTAATTCGAAGAAGAATAAAAATGACAAAGTAGTAAAAAATACAGATAAGAAGAAAGATAAGGAAAAGAAAGTAAAAAAGACAAAAAAGAAAAATCCTGTGTTTACATTCTTTAGTGAGGTAAAAAAGGAAGTTTCTAAGGTAAAGTGGCCTAGTCGTAAGGATATGGTTAAATATTCAGTTGCGACAATTGTATTTGTTATTTTCTTCGCAATATTCTTCTTTATTATCGATATGATTATGGCTATTCTATTGGGGGTGTAAGTGATGGAAAAACAATGGTATGTCGTTAATACTTATTCTGGACATGAAAATAAGGTTAAAGAGAAACTAGAAATGCGTGCGCAAAGCATGGACATGAAAGATTATATTTTCCGTGTCGTTGTTCCTGAGGAAAAGGTTATCGAGGAAAAAGATGGCGTTAAAAAAGAAAAAGTAAAAAAATTGTTTCCTGGTTATATTCTTGTAGAAATGGTAATGAGTGACGAAGCATGGTATGTGGTTCGTAATACTCCTGGTGTTACTGGATTTATTGGTTCTAGTGGTAAGGGAGCTAAACCAACCCCATTACAACCACAAGAAGTTGATAAGGTCTTAAATAGTATGGGCATCAGTAGAATTGATGTTAACAAAGAATTAGTAGCCGGTACAAAAGTTAGAATTATTAGCGGTCCATTTGCAGGAATGTTTGGTACAATTGAGGAAGTAGATGCCCCTAATCAAAAGGTAATGCTAAATGTTGATTTGTTTGGTCAAGAAACTTCTGTTGAAGTAGCTATCTCTGAAATCGAGGTTGCTGGATAAAGATGAAGTTTGAACAACCAATCCCTAATGAGCGTTACTGTGCTTTAAAATTACGCGCATATAGCTTAGTGGTGTTGACTTCTGGATTATCTCAACAACAACGTGAAGATATCCTTGAAGCTAATTTAGAAAATAATCAATTAAATGATTGGGAAACGAAAATCTTTTTAAATACTTTTCGTTTTCCTAATGATTTGGCTTTGTTTCAGGAAATGGGAAATTCCATGAATTTTGATTTTAAAGCCGTCGAAGAAAAATTTCAAATGCCTCATGATATACTGGAAGAAAAATTGGTTGAATATACCCGTCAGGACTTCAGGAAAGTTTTAGAAATTTTGGATTGTAAAACAACAACTTATGATAATCCCCAACATAGATCTAATAAAAACAAATAAAATCTTGCATTTTAGAAAAAAAAGTGATATTATTTAGGAGCTATATTTAATTATATAGTTGAAATTAAGTGGGAAGCACGGATATCAAATATGAAAAGTATGAAAAATATGAAAAGCTGAAAGTATGAAAAATATGAAAAGTATGAAAAGCTGAAATGCTATTAGAACCACTCGCGAAAACGAAATTATTTTATAGGAGGTGTTTTTCGTGGCAAAAGAAGTTGTGAGAAAAATTAAATTACAAGTTGTAGCTGGAAAAGCAACACCTGCTCCACCAGTTGGTACGGTGTTGGGTCCTGCGGGAATCAACTTACAAGAGTTTTGTACAAAATATAATGATGCGACTAAAGACAAGATGGGAGATATTTTACCAGTTGAAATTACTGTTTATGATGACAGAAGTTTCGATTTCGTAGTAAAAACTCCACCAGTACCATTCTTGCTTAAGAAAGCTGCCAATATTCAAAAAGGAGCAAGCAAAAAGGCAGACGGTGTCGTTGGAAAAATTACGACAAGTCAGTTGAAGGAAATTGCTGAGACTAAATTGCCTGATTTGAATGCTTATACTGTAGACGAAGCAATGAAAATTGTGGCTGGTACAGCACGTAATATGGGAATTGAAATCGTAGATTAATTATTTAGATAAATAGACATATAGGTAAAATACCTATGTGGGAGAGATATCCGCTCGTTAATGCAAAAAAATTTGCGAACCACATAAGGAGGAATTAAAGTGAAACAAAGAGGAAAGAAATATGTTGAAGCTTTAGGAAAGATTGAGAAAGGAAAAGCTTATACTAAAGAAGAGGCAATTAAACTAGCTAAAGAAACTTCTATTAGCAAGTTTGATGGTAGTGTCGAAGTAGCTGTTAGACTTAATCTTGATACAAAGAAAGCTGATCAACAATTAAGAGGAGCTATCGTATTACCACACGGTACAGGTAAGACTAAGAAAGTTTTAGTTATCGCTAAAGGAGATAATGCTAAGAAAGCAGAGGAAGCTGGTGCTGATTACGTTGGAGACGTTGATATGCTAGAAAAGATCGAAAAAGAAAATTGGTTCGATTTTGATGTTATGATCGCGACTCCTGATATGATGCCACTTCTTGGTAAATTAGGTAGAGTATTAGGACCTAAAGGTCTTATGCCAAATCCTAAGACTGGTACAGTTACTACGGATGTAGCTAAAGCAGTAAGCGAAGTAAAAGCTGGACGTGTTGAATACAGAACAGATAGTTTTGGTAATGTTCATGGTATTATCGGAAAAGTATCTTTTACGGAAGAACAATTATTAGATAATTTAAATGCTTTTATGGCTACAATCTTAAAAGTTAAACCTGCTAGTGTAAAAGGTGATTATATCAAAAATGTTGCTATTACGACAACGATGGGTCCAGGAATTAAAATTTTAGTAAATTCTTTTGACAAATAAAAAATAATCATATATAATAAGTGTAATTTGTTGGTGCCATAGACAGTAGGTAGATAAGTAAATCCTACCGAGGACTTCAGAAAAGTTTATTTAAGTTCTCAGGTAGTCTGAGAACTTTTTATATGGTACCTCTAAAAATAATAGGAGGTGTTTTATGGCAAGTGCTAAAATCTTAGAACAAAAGCAAGCAGTTATCGATGAGATTAAACAAACAGTATCAGATGCATCAACAATCGTATTATTCGATTATCGTGGTCTTACCGATAGCGAATCTAAGGAACTAAGAAGAAGTTTACGTGAAGTTGGATCAGATTATAAAGTATATAAAAATACGTTAATGAATCGTGCTTTTCATGATTTAGATATTCAGTTAGACGAATCATTAAATGGTCCTAGTGCTTTGGCATTTAGTTCTGATCAGATTGCTCCAATTAAAGTATTATCTGAATTTGCTAAGACACATCCAGCTTTAGTATTAAAGGTTGGAATTGTCGATGGAGAAATTTCAGACGAAGCAAAACTTGCTCAACTTGCAACTATTCCATCACGCGAAGGATTACTTACAATGTTGGCTGGAGCTATGATTGCGATCCCAAGAGATTTATCAATCTGTTTGGATTTGTATGGTAAACAAAAAGAAGGCGAATAGTCCTATCAATAATAAAAATTAAAATAAGGAGGAAAAAATAATGGCAAAATTAACAAAAGAGAGCTTTATTGAAAGCTTAAAAGAAATGAGTCTTTTAGAAATTAAAGAATTAGTAGATGCAATGAAAGAGGAATTTGGTGTAGATCCAAGTGCTGTAGCTGTTGCTGCTCCAGTAGCTGGTGGAGCTAGCCAAGAAGAAGAAAGTTCTACTGTTACTGTAGTACTTACTGAAGCTGGTGCTGCTAAAGTTAACGTTATCAAAGTAGTTCGTGAAATTACTGGATTAGGATTAAAAGAATCTAAGGATATCGTTGATAACAATGGTACAATCAAAGAAAACATTTCTAAAGACGAAGCTAACGAAATTAAAGCTAAGCTTGAAGAAGCTGGCGCTACTGTTGAATTCAAGTAAGAGATATTTGACGGTGTAGAAACGAATTGACGAGTTCAGTTCGTTTTTTTTGTTTAATATAGTAAGAAGATAATTAGAAATTTATAAATTTAGAAGATGTCAAAAAACAAAATGCGTAAAATTTTGTCTAACTACTTGAAAAAAAGTAAAAAATATGTTGCATTATTTTTAAAAATTCTGTATTATATGAGTACGAAAGGAGAACTAACTATTATTAATCGAAAATAGTTAGTTCTTTTACTTTGTTGGGGGTGATTGATTGGCACAGTATTTTGACAACGTCGATTTGAAAAGTGAGCAAAGAGAAATTATCATTAAGATAAAAGACACGTCTTTGAAAATGACAACAGATAATGGAGTTTTTTCTAAAACAAAGTTGGATTTCGGAACTAGGTTACTTCTGGAAAGTCTTCCACTAGAAGATTTTCATGGGAAAGTTTTAGACGTCGGCTGTGGATATGGAGTTATTGGGATTTATTTAGCGAAATCTATATCTTGTCAGGTGGATATGTGTGATGTTAATCGTCGGGCGCTTCATTTAGCTAAGATGAATGCTAAAAATAATCAAGTAGATGTAAATATTTTTGAAAGTGATGCTTATCAAAATGTATTTGATCGTTATCAAGTAGTTATTACTAATCCACCAATTCGAGCTGGGAAAGAAGTAGTCTACCGAATTCTATTAGGGGCGAAAGAACATTTATCGCCTGGTGGCAGTTTATATTGTGTAATTCATAAAGATCAAGGTGCTAAATCGACGATTTCTGAGCTTGAAAAAAGTTATAATGTTAGTATCTTAGAAAAAAATAAAGGTTTTTTTGTAATAAAATGTACAAGTTGTTGACTTGTTGATAAAATTATGCTATTAATATAAATTGGCAACGTATTATTTTTTATCAATATGTTCTTTGATTATATGTGTATAGGGGTGAATTTAGTGGCATATAAAGTAATAAAATGTGGTGACCACCGAGAGAGAAGAAGTTTTTCTAGAATTAAAAATACTTATGAATTAAAAGATTTGTTGGAGATTCAAACAAAGTCATATGAATGGTTTACGAATACGGGAATTAAAGAAGTATTCGAAGATTTATTTCCAGTTGAGAATTTTGCTGGAACTTTATCGTTAGAATTTGGCGATTATCATTTTGATTCTCCTCGTTATTCGATTAAAGAATGTAAGGATCGTGAAACGACTTATGCTGCACCATTAAAAGTGGATGTCAGACTTTTTAATCATGAGACAGGAGAAGTTAAAGAACAAGAGATTTTCTTGGGCGATATGCCGATTATGACCGATAGTGGAACTTTCGTCATTAACGGGGCAGAACGTGTTATTGTCAGTCAGTTGGTTCGTTCACCAAGTGTTTATTTTAATCGTGAGATCGATAAGAATGGTAGAGAGTTAATTACTTCTCAGATTATTCCTACTCGTGGTACTTGGTTAGAATTTGAAACAGATGCAAGAGATGTTCTTTATGTTAGAATTGATCGAACTAGAAAAGTAACACTTACTACATTGTTACGTGCTTTTGGTTTGTCAAGTGATGATGATATCCGTAAGATGTTTGGTAAAAACGAATATATCGAAAATACGATTGTTAAAGATTCTACTAAGAATACGGATGAAGCATTAATTGAAATTTACGAGAAATTAAGACCGGGCGAACCAGCTACTTTAGATTCATCTAAGAACCAGATTATCACTCGTTTCTTTGATGAATTCCGTTATGATTTAGCTCGTGTAGGTCGTTATAAATTTAATCGTAAGTTAAACGTACTTGATCGTGTATTAAATCAGACTTTAGCCGAAGATATCAAAGTAAATGGAGAAGTAGTTATTCCTAAGGATACGTTAGTAACTAAAGAAGTTTTGGAACAATTGCGTCCTATTTTCAAAGACGGTTATGGTGTTCGTGAGGCCATGATCAATGAAGAGTTAGATACTTATAATAAAATTCAGGAAATTAAGATTTATAATCCAAATAAGAAATCAGAGAAGCTTACGCTTATTGGTAACGATCAAACTGTAGATATTAAGCGTCTTACTATTCCTGATGTTTATGCTGCTGTATCTTATTATTTATGTTTACTAAATGGATTTGGTAATTTTGATGAGATTGACCACCTTGGTAATCGTCGTATTCGTCAAGTTGGTGAACTTTTACAAAATCAATTTAGAATTGGTGTTTCTCGTATGGAAAGAGTTATCCGTGAGAGAATGACGACTCAAGAAATGGAAGAAGTAACACCGAAAACATTAATTAATATTCGTCCGGTTACTGCTGCAATGAAGGAGTTCTTTGGTAGTAGTCAGTTATCTCAATTCATGGATCAGATTAACCCAATTTCTGAACTTACTAATAAACGTCGTTTATCTGCTTTAGGTCCAGGTGGTTTATCAAGAGATCGTGCTGGTATGGAAGTACGTGACGTTAATCCATCTCACTATGGACGTATTTGTCCAATTGAGTCTCCTGAAGGACAAAATATCGGTTTGATTACGTCTCTTGCTAGTTACGCTAAAGTGGATGAATATGGTTTCATTATGACTCCATATCGTAAAGTAGATCATTGTAAGATTACGGATCAAGTAGATTATTTGACTGCTGATGAAGAAAATGATGTAATTATTTCTCAAGCTACGGTTACAACAGATGATAATAATATGATGATTGATGAGAAAGTAGCTGCTCGTTTTAGAGGCGACAATATTTTAGTAAAACCTGATCAAGTAGATTATATTGATGTATCTCCACAACAAGTAGTAGCAGTTACGACAAGTTGTATTCCATTCTTGGAACATGATGATGCTACTCGTGCTTTGATGGGTGCTAACATGCAACGTCAATCTGTACCCCTTTTAAAAGCAGAAGCACCATATGTTGGAACTGGTGTTGAATATATCGCTGCTCGTGATTCAGGAGCTGCTATCTTGGCCAAAGCTGATGGTATTGTTGAATACGTTGATGCTAAACGTATTGTGATTAAAAATAAGACAGGCAAAGATACTTACTATTTAGCGAATTTTGAAGAAAGTAACCAAGACTCATGCTATCATCATCGCCCAATTGTAAAAGTTGGTGATGAAGTAAAACGTGGACATGTTATCGCAGATGGTCCAAGTATGGATCAAGGAGAACTTGCTTTAGGTAAGAATGTCGTTGTTGCTTTCATGACTTTTAATGGATATAACTATGAAGATGCTGTTATTTTAAATGAAAAACTAGTTAAAGATGATGTCTATACTTCTATTCATATCGAAGATTATCAAATGCAATGTCGTGAAACTAAGTTAGGACCAGAAGAAATTACTCGTGATATTCCTAATGTTAGTGATGATGCTCGTAAGAATTTGGATGAAAATGGTATCGTTATCGTTGGTACTGAAGTAAAAGAAGGCGACATTTTAGTTGGTAAAGTTACGCCTAAAGGAATGGCTGAACTTACTTCAGAAGAAAAATTGTTACATGCTATCTTTGGTGAAAAGACTCGTGAAGTTAGAGATACTTCTCTTCGAGTACCTCACGGTGGTGAAGGGATTGTTCATGATGTAAAGATTTATTCTCGTAAAGATAACGATGAATTGCCTGCGGGGGTAAGTAAAGTTATTCGTGTTTATATCGCTCAGAAACGTAAGATTCAAATCGGAGATAAAATGGCTGGACGTCATGGTAATAAAGGTGTTATTTCTCTTATTTTACCTGAAGAAGATATGCCATATTTACCAGATGGTACACCAGTTGATATCATGCTTAACCCACAAGGTGTTCCTTCACGTATGAATTTAGGACAAATTCTAGAGTTGCATTTAGGTATGGCAGCTAAGAAATTAGGTATTCATGTTGCTACTCCAGTATTTGATGGTGCTAAGAATCAAGATATTTTAGATATGATGAAAGAAGCGGGAATGGCTGAAGATGGAAAGACAGTTCTATATGATGGTAGAACTGGTGATCCATTTGATAATCGTATCGCCGTTGGTGTTATGTATATGATTAAACTTCACCACATGGTTGATGATAAATTACATGCTCGTTCTACAGGTCCTTACTCATTAGTTACTCAACAACCTCTAGGTGGTAAAGCACAATTTGGTGGACAACGTTTTGGTGAAATGGAAGTTTGGGCACTAGAAGCTTATGGTGCTGCTTATACTTTACAAGAGGTAATTACTTATAAATCTGACGATGTTCTTGGTCGTGTTAAAGTTTATGAGTCAATTGTTAAAGGCGAAGAGATTAATCAAGCGGGTGTTCCAGAAAGCTTTAGAGTATTGATGAAAGAGTTCCAAGCATTAGGACTTGATATCAGTATTATTGATGATGAAGGTCGGACATTAAGTTTAAAAGAAATCGAAGAAGATGAAGCGAAAGAAGATATGATTCAACAAGATAGTTCGGTTGTGTCGTTAGATAATTTATCAGATTCTTCTAACGAAGAAAACGACAGTGAATCATCTGATGAAGAATATAATGAAGATGATGATGAGTTCGAAGATGATTTAGATTTGGAATTTGATCCAAATTTCGAAGATGATTTGATGGAAGGGGATGAGTAATTATGATAGCAGTAGATAGGTTTGAAGCTTTAAAAATTGGTATCGCATCTCCTGAAAAGATTCGTGAATGGAGTTATGGAGAAGTAAAAAAGCCAGAAACGATTAATTATCGTACGCTTCGTCCAGAACGTGACGGATTATTCTGTGAGAAGATTTTTGGGCCTACTAAGGATTTTGAATGTGCCTGTGGTAAATACAAACGTGTTCGTTATAAGAACATTGTCTGTGATCGTTGTGGAGTTGAAGTAACTCGTAGTAAGGTAAGACGTGAGAGAATGGGACATATTGAGCTTGCGTCTCCTGTTTCTCACATTTGGTTCTTTAAAGGTGTTCCTTCTCGGATGGGACTTGTATTGGATATGAGTCCAAGAGATTTGGAAGAAGTTTTGTATTTCGTTAGTTATGTTGTTATTGATAAAGGAAATACACCGCTTGAGAATAAGCAAACTCTTTCTGAAAAAGAATATCGTGCTTATTACGAAAAATACGGAAATACTTTCCAAGTTGGTATGGGAGCAGAAGCAATTAAAGAACTTTTAAAGAAAGTTGACTTAGAAAAAGAAATTAAACAGATTTCTAAAGAGTTAGAAGATGCTCAAGGACAAAAGAGAACTCGTTTAATTAAACGAATCGATGTTCTAGATGCTTTCTATAAATCAGGAAATAAACCTGAGTGGATGATTATGGATTGTATTCCTGTTATTCCACCAGAATTAAGACCAATGATTCAGTTAGACGGTGGTCGTTTTGCGACTAGTGATTTAAATGATTTATATCGTCGTGTAATTAATCGTAATAATCGTTTAAAGAAGTTAATTGATTTAGGTGCTCCTGGTATTATCATTCAAAATGAAAAGCGTATGTTACAAGAAGCAGTAGATGCCTTATTTGATAATGGCCGTCGTGGTAGAAGTGTAACTGGTGCTGGAAACAGGCCATTAAAATCTATTTCTAGTATGTTAAAAGGTAAACAAGGACGTTTCCGTCAAAACCTATTAGGTAAGCGTGTCGATTATTCTGGACGTAGCGTAATCGTTGTTGGACCTAGTCTTAAGATGTATCAATGTGGTATTCCTAAAGAGATGGCTTTGGAATTATTTAAACCTCATGTTATTCATGGCTTAGTGCAAAAAGATATCGCGCATAATATTAAAGCTGCAAAAAGATTAATTGAAAATCAAGATCCAGTTGTTTGGGATGTTGTTGAAGAAGTAATCAAAGAACATCCAGTTCTATTGAACCGTGCACCAACCCTACATAGATTAGGTATTCAAGCATTTGAACCAATTCTAATTGGTGGAAAAGCTATTCGTTTACACCCACTTGTTTGTACTGCATTTAATGCTGATTTCGATGGTGATCAAATGGCTGTACACGTACCTTTATCTGAAGAAGCCCAAGCTGAAGCTAGACTTTTAATGTTAGGTGCTAATAACATTCTTCATCCAAAATCAGGTGATCCGATCGTTACACCATCTCAAGATATGGTTCTTGGTAACTACTATATTACAATGGAAAAAGCTGGGTTACCAGGTGAAGGTAGATTGTTTAAAAATACTAATGAAGCCTTGATGGCTTACGAAAGACGTGAACTAACCCTTCATACTCGTATTGCTATTCCTGTTGATTCTTTCAAGTATAAAATATTTACGGAAGAACAACATGGTAAGTTCTTAGTTACTACAGTAGGTAAGATTAAATTTAATGAAATATTACCAGATTCTTTCCCTTATATTAACGAACCAACAGATGAAAATATTCAACAGATTACTCCAAATAAGTACTTTATCGAAAAGGGAAGTAATATTCCAGAAGTGATTGCGTCAATGCCACTTGTTAAACCTTTTGCGAAAGGCGTTTTGGAAAAAGTAATTGCCCAAGTTTTTAAACGTTATAAGACAACAGAAACATCTATTATGTTGGATAAACTTAAAGATTTAGGATTCCATTATTCAACAATTGCGGGTATTACTGTTTCTATGAGTGATGTTGTAAGTAGTGAAAAGAAACCTGAAATTGTTGCAGAAGCAAACAAGATGGTAGATAAGATCAATAAACAATATAAACGTGGTTTGATTACTGATCAAGAGCGTTATGAAAAAGTAGTAGAAACTTGGAATCATGCGAAGGATTTGGTTCAAGAAGAACTACAAGAAAAATCTAATGCTGATATGGATAACCCAATCTTCATGATGATGCATTCTAAAGCTCGTGGTAATATTTCTAACTTCACTCAAGTAGCTGGTATGCGTGGACTTATGGCTAAACCTAATGGTGAAAGTGTAGAAATTCCAGTACTTTCATCCTTCAAAGAAGGGCTTTCGGTATCAGAATTCTTCTTAAGTACTCATGGTGCTCGTAAAGGTAGTGCTGATACTGCACTTAAGACAGCTGACTCTGGATATTTGACTCGTCGTTTAGTTGATGTTAGTCACGATGTTATTGTCAAAGAAGAAGATTGTGGTACTGATCAAGGTGTTGTTGTACGTGCCTTCATTAATGATAAGACAGGTGCTGTAATTGAAAGCTTATATGACCGTATTGTAGGTCGTTATACAAATAAGAAAGTTCTACATCCTGAGACTAAAGAGATGATTTGTGATAAGTTAACTTTCATTACTGAACAAATCGCTGATAAAATTATCGCAGCTGGTGTAGAAGAAGTAGAAATCCGTACGCTTCTTACTTGTGGTTGTCCAAATGGTGTTTGTCAAAAATGTTATGGGCGTAACTTAGCTACTGGAAACATTGTTGAAGTAGGAGAAGCAATCGGTGTTATGGCTGCTCAATCAATTGGTGAGCCTGGTACTCAGTTAACCATGAGAACATTCCATACTGGTGGTGTAGCTGGTGGCGAAGATATTACGCAAGGTCTTCCTCGTGTACAAGAATTATTTGAAGCACGTAATCCAAAAGGTAAAGCTACAATTGCCGAAATTGATGGTACAATTACCAAGATTGAAGAAGATCATGGTAAATTTAGAATCTTTATTAAAAATGATGTAGAAACGAAAGAACATGTTACTAATTATGGCGCAAAACTTCGTGTAGAAAAAGGTGCTCAAGTTGTAGCGGGTGAAAAACTTACAGAAGGTGCAATTAGTCCAAAAGAGCTACTTGCAGTTACTGACCCTCTTACTACTCAAGAATATATCTTGAAAGAAGTACAAAACACTTATCGTAGTCAAGGTGTAGATATTTCCGATAAACATATTGAGGTTATTGCTAGTCGTATGATTAATAAGATGAGAATTGTCGAAGGCGGAGGTACTAATTTATTGCCAGGTTCTTTGGTTAGTATGCATGAATTCACTGATTTGAATAAAGATGCGATTATTAATGGAAAGAAACCTGCTTCAGGTAGACCAGTTCTTCTTGGTATTACCAAGGCATCGTTAGAGACTGATTCCTTCTTATCTGCAGCTTCATTCCAAGAAACAACAAGAATTTTAACAGATGCTGCTATCCGTGGTAAAGTTGATCATTTGACCGGTATGAAAGAAAATGTTATTATCGGTAAATTGATTCCAGCAGGAACGGGAGCTAAGAAATATAGAAACGTGGATTTCGATTTGGAAAGTCAATTTATTGACGAAGAGCCACTTGAAACATTAGAAGAAGAGTTTATGTAATTCTTCTTCTTTTTGTTTTAAAATCAAAAGGCTTCTAAACAGAAAATGTTTTTTTATTAAGGGACTAAGGTAATGAATTAGCTTTGTTTTTTAAGATATGAGGATTAATAAAGGAAAATAGGTTTTTCTTTTTTCTATTTTCGATTATAATAATGGTAGTGGTGATGTGGTATGAAAAGAAAATTAAATAATCATGGTTGGGGATTTAGTACATTTATTGCGTTTATTGGCGTATTTATTTTAGCCATTATTCTGATTACTATTGGAGCAGTTAAGATGGGAATTGGTAGTAAAAATTCTCTTCCTTTAGATGTTCCTGTTACTACTACTAGTCCGACTCCTACTAATCCACCTGTTTCATCTGGTGATGATTATCAGGATCAGATTGAAGAATATGAAGAACAGATAAAAGAAGTTGCCGCTATGGTAGTAGAAGATTATAAGGAAAATTGGGATGGGCAACAACTCGTTTATACAGTTTCTGATTTTATTCAAGCTAACTATTTAAATAAATTAGAAATTAATGCCAATCTATGTAGTGGATATGTTGTAGTTTCGCAAGTAGATTCTAAGCCAGATTATCAAGTTTATCTTTATTGTGGCAACTTATATACAACAGATGGCTATCAAGCTGATCTTGATAAGGAAATTGAGTAATAAATCAGGTTGTATATGTTTGAATGGAAATTCATTCAAAACCTTAATTTTTCTATTGGGAGGATTTCTTTTCTATCTTAAAAATTGAAAAATTGATAAAACATTGAGTGACTTATAGGGTTACAGTAAATTAGTACAATTTATGTGCTAATTTTTTTTAACTACTTGTACGTCTTCTTGGATTGTTATATAATGTAGTAAAGTAGGATAATTTTGAAAGAAATTGCTGAAATGAGGGATATGGGGTATATTGTATGAAAAAATTACGGAATAATTATGGTGGTTTTACTTTAGTTGAATTACTTGCAACAATAACGATTTTGGGTATTTTATTAGGAATTGCGATTCCCTCTGTTATGGGGTATATGAATAGAGGGAAGGAGACCTATTATCATTCTTTGGAAGATAGTGTGTTAAATTCCGCAAGAGACTATTTGATTGATTATCGAAGTTTATATCCTAGAGAAATAGGTGGTACTACAGCGATTGGTGGTAGCGAGTTAATCATGAATAAATATATCAGCAATATTGATGATGAGGATGGTAATCAGTGTGAAGCTACGGTAGTTGTTGAAAAGACCGATAAGGATGACTATGATTATCATGTTTGTTTAAAATGTAATGAGAATTATTCTTCTAGTGACGAAGCTTGTGGGATGGTTACTGATTCCGGAACAGCAAGAAATTATGAAATTGAAGTTGCTTCTTTTCCAACTGAGGTTCTTCAAGGTGATGATTTAACTTTACCTAAGGCAAAAGTGTATGCGATTGAGGACGGAGTTAAAACTTTGGTTACTGATCAACTTGAGCCAACACCAAAAACGATTGATACTACGGTATTAGGAACGACTAATGTTAGGTGGATATACCGATATAAGAGTACTAATCCAGTATCTGTTAGAGTGGTGGATAAAGTAGCACCCGAACGGCCAACAGTAAAATTTACGTATGCTGATGGAACAGAATATAAAGCGGTAAATAGTAATGGAAATATTAATGCTACATCAAAGTTGATTATGATGGAAATTACTAGCCGTGATTATGCTTGTGTACTAGGAACAACTTGCCGAAGCAGATATCCAGAATTGGAGGGGTCTGGTGTAAAAGAACTTCGGTATCGTGGAGAAACTGATACAGAGGATCGAATTATTACGACAAGTAATGTAACAACAAGATATAATGAAAATCAAACTTTATGGGGAACTGTTCATTTAAAAGCGGTAGATAACAGTAATAATGTTAGTGAAGAAACAACATTTAAAGTTTATTTAGATAATGAATCTCCAAGTAAAACAACCGTTACTTATTTAGGTGGAAGTAATACCCATAGTTGGAAAAATAATTATAAATTGAAATTAAGTGCTACAGATAATATTACGGTTGCCTATTATGAAATTTATGTAGATGGTAGTTATTATGGAACAACCGGTGAAGAGTGGACGCCACCAAATAATTTTAGTAGTTGTAATGTGACATTTAGAGCGGTCGATTTAGCTGGAAATAAAGGCGCTTTCTCAGATGGTCAACATATCCACATGGATACAGAAGCACCATCTAAAACAACGGTTAATTTAAATGGATATAGTTCTGGTTCTTGGACTAATGGAAATGTTACGCAAACTTATGCAGCTACTGATAATGTGGGTGTAGCTTATTATGAATATGCACATAGTACAGGAGCAACTAGTGCAACTAAGGTTTCTAATCCTTGGACAATTAATTGGGATGGTAATTGGACTTTCTATGTTCGTGCAGTAGATGAAGCAGGGAATCGTGGTCCTTGGTCAAATGCTTATATTGTTAGAAGAGATACGGTAAAACCTACTTGTACTGTTGCAGTAACCAACAATCCTGCGAAATCTGGTGAGTGGTATTTAGCAAATGCTAACGTTGGAATTACAGCAAATTCTGATGATGCTAGCGGTGTGAAATCAACTTCAATTAATAGGACAACAGTGAATCAAACAACGGCTACTAGTGGTGTTACAGTAACCGGTACGGTTGTTGATAATGCAGGAAATTCTAATACTTGTTCAATAGTGGTGAAAGTAGATGTAACAACCCCTAGTCCTAGTGCAAAAAGTAATCCAATTAGTTTAGGAACACAAGATTATAATTTTTCCGATAATGTTAATCCGAATTTTGGTCCAGCTGGTGGAACTGTAGTATGTAATCCTAGCTCAAGTCAAAAGACTGGTACATACAATGTTACTTGTACTGCAACTTCTGTTAACGGTCGTACTAATACGGTTACTTTCCAAGCTCGTCATAGTTATGCTGCAACTTATGTACCTAGAACATGTACTAACCGAGTTAATTGTCGTCAGGAAATGGTTTGTCCATGCGGGCAAGTATGGTGTGGTGATACAGGAGATAACTGTGATGGAGCAGGAACTTGTACTCCAAACACTTGGTGTTGTGGTTGTTCGCGGGTACAACAGGAAGTATGTGATACCCAAACCTACAATTGCTCATATTATACTTGTCCAAATGGTGGAACTCCAAATGGGTCAACATGCTATTATTAAAATAATAAATATATTGAAATAAAAGCGAGTAAGAATTGTTTGAATTATATATAGGAGATGGAAATGAAAAAAGCGTCTTTGATTTGTTTAATATTTGGAATTATTGTTGTTTTGATTGGTGTTGTCTTATTTTCTTTACATTTTTCAGATGCTGATTCAAAAGAAGATCAAAAAAATGACGAAGGAAATAACCAAGTAGAAGAGGAAGAAACTTCAGAGTATTCGAAGAATGTATTTTATCATTGTGAGAAAGAATCAGATTCTTATCAAGGTAAAATAAATAATTCTGATGTTGATATTTCCTATCAGTTGATTCAACAATATGACTTTAGAGTTTTTGAGGAAAATATTGAAAATGGTATGCTTGTCAATGAATATATTTTCGCTTCGCGTGAGGATTACGACCTATTTAATCAATATAAGAGCCAATCAGATAAATTTCAAGAAATTGTTGATGAAGAGAATTTGACGGTCTATTATCAATCTCCAATGATTATTACTAATGAAAAATTCGATTCTACTAAATATACAGAAGACTATTTACAACAATTAGAAGGTGCAGGATATACTTGTATAGTAGACGAAAATGGTGAAAATATTTCTTTTTAAATTAGAATATTGAATAATAGTTGTGTATTATTTGCAGACATGTAGTTCTAATCTTTTCCTGCTTATTTAGTTAAGGCATTGTATTAGACTACATGTCATTTTTATTAAATAGAAAACATATGATGATTTATTCATCGAGATTATTTAGTAGTTTCTATTTAAAAGTGATATATTTTAAGTTAAGGGTTCAAAGGGGTACAAACTTATATAAAAACTTATTGACTTTCTCAATTAAGAATGTTATATTATATACGCTAATAAATTTAGGTTTTGCTATTTAGCAAAACTTATATTTAGATAGAAAATGATACACCTGGATATGTGTAAAGAAAGGAGAGGGAAATACAATGCCTACAGTAAATCAATTGGTTAAGAAGAACAGAACCGATAAGACGAGAAAAAGCAAATCTCCAGTATTAGGATTTGGATTAAATACTATCCAAAGAAAAACTACTACTTTAGCTTCACCTCAGAAGCGTGGAGTTTGTACTCGTGTAGGAACTAAGACACCAAAGAAACCTAACTCTGCATTAAGAAAATATGCTCGTGTTCGTTTATCTAATGGAAAAGAAGTAGATACTTATATTCCTGGAGAAGGACATAATTTACAAGAGCACAGTGTAGTTTTAGTTCGTGGTGGACGTGTTAAGGACTTGATTGGTGTTCGTTATCATATTATTCGTGGTACTTTAGATACAGCTGGTGTAAAAGATAGAAAACAAGGTCGTTCTAAATACGGAGCAAAGAAACCGAAAGATAAGAAATAAAATTATAATAGGGAAGGAGGATAAAAATCATGCGTAAGAGACAAGCAGTAAAGAGAGATGTTTTACCAGATCCAATATACAATTCAAAAGTAGTTACTAAGTTAATCAATAGAATGATGATTGGTGGTAAAAGAGGTAAAGCACAAACGATTTTATACGATGCTTTTGATATCGTTAAGGAAAAAACAGGAGAAAATCCACTTGATGTATTCAATAAAGCATTAGAAAATATTAAACCATTACTTGAAGTTAAGTCACGTCGTGTTGGTGGTTCTAATTATCAAGTACCTATCGAAGTTAGTGCTGATAGAAGTCAAGCATTAGGTCTTCGTTGGTTAGTAAATTATGCTAGATTAAGAGGCGGAAAAGGTATGGCTGAAAATTTAGCAAACGAAATTATCGATGCATCTAACGGAACAGGTGCAGCGGTTAAGAAACGTGAAGATACTCACAGAATGGCAGAGGCCAACAAGGCATTTGCTCATTACCGTTGGTAGGAAAGGAGAACATATGGCTCGTGATACGTCATTAGAACATACAAGAAATTTTGGAATTATGGCACACATCGATGCTGGTAAGACAACGACGACAGAACGTGTTTTATTCCATACAAAGAAAATTCATAAAATTGGAGAAACTCATGATGGAGAATCTCAAATGGACTGGATGGCTCAAGAGCAAGAACGTGGTATAACTATTACTTCGGCGGCTACTACTGCTTATTGGAAAGGATATCGTATGAATATTATCGATACTCCAGGACACGTAGATTTTACCGTAGAAGTTAGTCGTAGTTTGAGAGTTTTAGATGGTGCGGTTGCACTATTAGATGCTCAAGCAGGAGTAGAACCACAAACAGAAACTGTTTGGCGTCAAGCTACTGAGTTTTCAGTACCTCGTATTATTTTTGCAAATAAGATGGATAAGATGGGCGCTAACTTTGAATATACGTTATCGACTATCAAATCTAGATTAGGAGTAAATGCGAAACCAATCGAATGGCCAATTGGTGCAGAAGATGAGTTCCATGGAGTTATCGATTTAGTTACTATGAAAGCTTATGAGTTTGATGGTAAGCAAGAAGAAGAGGCTAAAGAAATCGAGATTCCAGCAGATTTAAAAGATATCGCTGAAGAAAAACGTAACGATTTGATCGAAGCTGTTGCTGAATTCGACGATGAGTTAATGGAAACTTATTTAGATGGTGGAGAGATTTCAGTAGATTTAATTAAGAAAGCTATTCGTAAAGGAACACTTGCTGCAGAATTTTTCCCTGTTATGTGCGGTACTGCTTTAGGTAACATGGGTATTAAATTCTTACTTGATGCAGTGGTTGATTATTTACCTGCTCCTACCGATATTGCTTCAATCGAAGGAACTGACTTAGATGGTAATCCTGTAGTAAGACATCCGTCTGATTCAGAACCATTCTCTGCTTTAGCGTTTAAAGTAATGACTGATCCATTCGTAGGTAGATTAACATTCTTCCGTGTATATTCTGGACATTTATCTAGTGGAAGTTATGTACTTAACTCTACTAAAGATGTTAAAGAAAGAGTTGGACGTTTGTTATTGATGCATGCTAATAACAGAACAGAAATTTCAGAAGTATTTACTGGAGATATTGCTGCAATTGTTGGTTTAAAGAATACAACAACAGGAGATACTTTATGTGATGAAAAAAATCCAGTTATTTTGGAATCTATGGAATTTCCTGAGCCGGTTATCCAACTTGCTGTTGAACCTAAGTCAAAAGCTGATCAAGATAAGATGGGAATTGCTTTACAAAAATTAGCAGAAGAAGATCCAACCTTTAAAGTACATACTGATCATGAAACAGGACAGACAGTAATAGCTGGTATGGGTGAATTACACTTAGATGTATTAGTTGATCGTATGAAGAGAGAATTCCAAGTAGAAGCAAATATTGGTCAACCACAAGTTGCTTATCGTGAAACGATTCGTCAAGCTGCTGATTGTGAAGGTAAATACATTAAACAATCTGGTGGACGTGGACAATATGGTCACGTATGGGTAAAATTTGAACCAAATCCTGATAAAGGATACGAATTCGTCGATGCAATCGTTGGTGGTGTAGTTCCACGTGAATATATCCCAGTAGTAGATAAAGGCTTACAAGAAGCTTTACAGACTGGTGTTTTAGCTGGATATCCAATGATCGATGTTAAGTGTACGTTATTTGATGGTTCTTATCATGATGTCGACTCTAACGAGATGGCATTTAAGATCGCTGCAAGTATGGCACTTAAAGAAGCTAAAAACAAGTGTAAGCCAGTCTTACTTGAACCAATCATGAAAGTAGAAGTTACTACTCCAGATGAATATTTCGGTAACGTAATGGGTGATTTAACTTCTCGTCGTGGTAGACCATTAGGTCAAGAATCAGTTGGTAATGCAATTCGTCTAGATGCTATGGTACCACTTTCTGAAATGTTTGGTTATGCGACAAGCTTACGTTCTAGTACGCAAGGTCGTGGTAACTTCGTTATGGTATTTGATCATTACGAAGAAGTACCTAAAAATATCGCTGAAGATATTATTAAGAAAAGCGGTAATTAAAAGTTAATAACGGAGATAAAACCGTTATTATAGATATTTTGTCATAAATGATAAAATAGTATCAAAACAGTTGAAAAAACTTCAATTGTTAGATAAAATATAATAGTAATTAATAAAAGGAGGAAAAAATAATGGCAAAAGCAAAATTTGATCGTTCAAAACCACATGTTAACATTGGTACAATTGGACACGTTGACCATGGTAAAACTACTTTAACAGCAGCTATTACTAAACGTCAACATGATAAGAATCCAGCTTGGGCTGAATTTACTGATTATGCAAATATCGATAAAGCCCCTGAAGAAAGGGAACGTGGTATTACTATTAATACTGCACACGTAGAGTATCAAACTGAAAAGCGTCACTATGCTCACGTTGACTGTCCAGGACATGCTGACTACGTAAAGAACATGATTACTGGTGCAGCTCAAATGGATGGTGCTATCTTAGTTATTGCAGCTACAGATGGACCTATGGCACAAACTCGTGAACATATCTTACTTGCTCGTCAAGTTGGAGTACCTAGAATGGTAGTGTTCATGAACAAATGTGATATGGTTGACGATGAAGAATTACTAGAATTAGTAGAAATGGAAATCCGTGACTTATTAAATGAATACGGATATGATGGAGATAATACTCCTATCATTCGTGGTTCTGCTTTAAAAGCTCTTGAAGGAGATCCAAAGTATGAAGAAGCAATTGATAAGTTAATGGATGCAGTAGATGAATGGATTCCTACTCCAGAACGTGATACAAACAAACCATTCTTAATGAGTATTGAAGATGTATTCACAATTACTGGACGTGGAACTGTTGTTACTGGACGTGTAGAACGTGGTCAATTAAAACTTAACGATGAAGTTGAAATTGTTGGTATTAAACCTACTAAGAAGACAGTTGTTACTGGAATTGAAATGTTCCGTAAACAATTAGACTATGCTGAAGCAGGAGACAATGCTGGTGTATTATTACGTGGTATTGCTCGTGAAGAAGTAGAACGTGGTCAAGTACTTGCTAAACCAGGTTCAGTTACTCCACATACTAAATTCGAAGCAGCAGTTTATGTACTTACTAAAGAAGAAGGTGGACGTCATACTCCATTCTTTACAAACTATCGTCCTCAATTCTATTTCAGAACGACAGACGTTACTGGTGTAGTTGAATTACCTGCTGGTACAGAAATGGTTATGCCTGGAGATAACGTTAACATGACAGTTGAATTAATTCACCCAATTGCTATTGAACAAGGTACTAAGTTCTCTATTCGTGAAGGTGGACGTACTGTTGGTGCTGGTACAGTTAGCAAAATTGATGCGTAATTCAATAATTTGTGTTGAAAAGTAATACGTTTATGCGTATTGCTTTTTTTGTTGATTCTCTTTTCGTTTTTTGTTATACTCGTTTTAGAATAGAGGTATAGTATGAAAAAGTTTTTTCGTAACGGTTCTGGTTTATTGGAGTTAATTATGGTAGGTATAGTTATTGCCGTTATATTTATTATTGTAGTACCTATTGTTTTAGAGAATATTAATACTTCAAAGAAAAATGGATATCTTGATATTGTTGAAATGTATGTTGAAGCCGCTCGGATGGCTGTTGTTACGGAAAAAATTGAGATACCCTCAGATTTAAATTGTGCCACATTTATTCATTTTAATGATTTAAAACCTTTTTTAGAAAATGGGGATCTTTCTAGTTCTTATGGGAATGAGTGGGATATGGATCACTCTTTTGTGGTTGTTGTCAATGAAGGATCAACTAATGATCAGTCAAAATATGTTTATTATGTAGCTGCTTGGGATGGGAAACATGCTTTAGGTGATACTGTTGATGATAAAAATGAAGCACGGATTATTTTAGAATCTGATCTTAGTGTGGAAAATGTTGTTACTACAACAGAAGGAGTAGCAATTTCTTCTGATGGTAAGTATACGAGAAAAGTATCGGTAAGTGGCGCTACCTATCTTACTTTAGATCCAAAGGGGTCGATTCAGATGTTTGCCTTTAATGAATAAGCGGAGTATTGAGTAAAAAAAATACTTCTTTTTTTCATGCACGGAGAAAATATTCAGAAAAATAAATAATGGAACTTATAGAATGAGGGTTTAGAATATGTAATAATAATTGATCGATTAAATTTTAAAGTTTGAGACTATTCTATCACATTATTTTTGTATTTAACTTTTATTCTGTAAGTACAGTTGATAATTTTATTGTTTAAAAAGGAGCTTTTGAATAGTTAATTCTTTTTGATTGAAATTAATAGTATTAAGAAGGAAATTTATTATTATGAAAATTAATGAACAAGAAAGATAAGACGAAAATATCTATATGTAATTTATGATTGATAATGATAATTAAAATCATATGGCAAATTATTCTAATGATTTTTTTGAATTTAATTTTGAAAGAACAATTAAAGTATTAAGTGAGAAGAAGAACTATATAGAATTTTTTATACTTACACGACAAAAAAGGATTCATCTGGGAACTTTTGCTTTAATCAGTAAAATTATTTCTCCTTTTTACTTGAAATCTACGAGTTAAGGCTTCAATTATTGGCAAATTTAGAACTTTATAGTTGATTATGGATTCTATTTTTAATACTAGAAAGCGGCTTGAATGTACAGAATATGGTTCAATATTATTTAGAATGTATATACGTTGGAATTTTAATTATATCAAGAATGATCAAGAAATTTATACCGTTAGAAATTTAGATGATTTCGGAAAAGAAAGACATCTGTAATATACTCTATAGAAAAAGAAGATAGCTCAAATGTTTCTAAAAAAAATAACATCTTTTACCATGTTATTTTTTTAAATTCTCTTTCCTTTTTTGTCCATTTTCTTTTTGTAAAGAGTATAAGCTGTTTTATTAATAATGAGATCAAATTCTCCGATATATTCGATAGCACTCGCACTATAGCCTAGTTTCATTTCGTTTAATCCTGAATATTTATTTTTGGCTTCGAATTCTCCACTGATACCATTTAAATTGAAGTAATTGTATCCCTCATTGTTATATTCTTTAAGAATTTCCCATTTTAACAAGTAATTTGGATTATAATTACGATAATTTTTATCGAAGCCTTCTATAATTAAATTAACACCTTTATCATATTTGATAATTAACGCTCCACCAATAATAATTCCATTTGGTTGTTCTTGAAAGAGACGGGTTGCTTTTAGAAGGTTATTTTGATAAATACTAAGATTTTTATCCGATTCCATTTTGGTATTAATAATTTTTTTAACACTTAAGCCATGTCTACTTTTTTCTTGGAGTATTTGGTTATATTCTTCATTTTTTTCTAGTTCTTTTTCATAATACCTTTGACTATATTTTACAAATTTTTCAGGATTAATATAAGCAAAATATAGTTCAGCCCCTTCTTTAAAGTTGTCTAAAATTGCCTTATAGTAGCGAATACTTTTTTTTCTTTTTCGTTTGATGAATTCGTAGAAAATTTTTAAATTTTCTTTGTCGGTTTTATCTACTTTTATAATATCTACACCTTTTTTATTAGCATTATTGATCTTATTGCGCACTTGTTTATTTAATTGCTGATAAATTTTTTCGTTGTTGGTAGTTAATTTAGTAATAGCTACCCATCTTGGTTTATCGTTTTCAAAATATTTATTAAATCCATGATGCAAATAACCATTACGTTTTAAAATTTCTAATATGTCGTTAATTTCGGGGTTATAGGAGATAATCTTACCAGTTTTATCTCTTTCTGCACAATGAACTAGAGGGTTGATTTTTAAATAGATAAATTTTTGTTTAATTAGTAGTTTTTTAAGACGTGTTGTTAACTCTTCAATTAGATCATTATTCGTATAGTCGATTAAAAATCCATATGGTGCGTAAGCTACTTTGTAAGTCATAAATACTTTTTTATATAGCAAAAGAGTGGCTCCAATTAAATCGTTACTGTTATTGATAAAGCCTAGATAATGATAATCGTATCCTTCGGTTTTCATTACTTTAGCATAATTAGATGTCTGATATAAACTTTTGTATTTATGATTTTTCGCAAATTGATCAAATTCTTCTTCTTTTAGTGTGATTATTTTCATATTTATCCCCTCTTTTAATAGTGGTGATTATTATAACATTTTTTTGACTATTTGACAATACTATCTGGGCCTATCCATAGTTTGTACTAATCGATAAAAAGTATGTTAGTTCTTTGGAATAGTTGATTTTTCATTCGTTCTATGATAAACTATTTGTCAGTTATGGAGGGATACTATGAAAACTGTATTACTTGTTATTTCCATTTTGTTAATTGTTATTGTATTATTACAGAGTAATCGTGCCGAAAGTGGTGCTCAAATAATTTCTGGTGGTAATTCGGATTTGTTTTCTAACCGTAAAGAACGTGGATCAGAATTGGTAATTAGTCGTATTACTTTAGTATTAGGTATGGCATTTTTCTTGATCAGTTTTGTAATGGAATTTATTTAATGATAAAGTGTAGGGGGAAGTATTTCTCTTTTTAGATTGTTGACAAAGTAAAATTTATTAAAAGTAAAATTTTATTAATAATTTGAAATCCACAAAAATCCACAATTTTGTGGATTTTAGTATTTATACTGATAATTTATTGCATTTTCTAATACTTTATAATTAGAAGTTTTAATTGTTTCGCTTAATGCTTTTAAGTGTCTTTTTTTCGCTATTAGATAATTAGTCTAATTCATGAGACGGTATCTCATAAAAATCTGTATAATCAGCTATTTCTTCTACATATATTTTTCTTTCTTTGATATAATTTATTGTTTTTTCTAAATCTTCTTGGGTCTCTGTTGGAAATCCGCTCATTAATATGGTATCACCTATTTTTTCTTGTTCTTGTAGAGTTCTTATAATATAGTCATATTCTTCTAGAGTGTGTCCTCTATTCATTGCTTTTAATATCTTATCACTAGCACTTTCTAATTGAAGCGATACTTGAACTACTTTTTTATTTCTTGCTAATTCCTCTAATAATTCTGGATATATGTTTTGTGCTGTTATTTCAGTTACTGTGATATAGTTTAGATCTGTTTTTTCTGCTCATTCATGAATAAATTTATGGAGTACAGTTTTTTATAAATATTTATCCCGTAAAGAGTTAGATTTTCTCCAGATAATGAAATAATTTTGGTACCATTTTTTATTTTTTCTCTTAAATAATTTGAGGCATCTTGATTATTTATCGATTTTATTTTTTTGGATAGTAATGGGTCTTACCAAAACTACAGTATTAGTACAGCCATCTTCTAACATGAATTGGATACAGGTGTCTTGGTCACAGATTTTTCTAGTTCCATGTTCTAATGATAACTTTTTCGTTGTTCTTTTGTTTTCTTTTTTAAATTTGATAGCTAATAACTTGTTTTTACACATTCATCGATACTATAACCTGTACTTGCACAAGTGGTATAGATTAGTATATCTGCATTTTCATAGTCTGTTGTAATCGTATGATTCTCATTTTTTAGTTTTGCCTTTAAATTTTGTGTTAAAGCATCTTCTCTTACATATCCATCATTTAATATAAATATGTTCATATTTCCACTTCCAAATTGATGTTACCATTAAAATCTTTTTTATTTTTCAAGTAAGAAAATTACCGTGTCATAGATTCAGAGTATTTTCTTTTTTTCTGCTTTTTTTCGGGTAGTTTTGCTTACTTTTTCATTCTTTGGTAGTATAATATAGAAAGGGTGAAGAAAATGTTTGAGAACCAAAAGATTTTAATCTTAGGATTTGCGAGAAGTGGGTACGAGGCTGCAAAGTTATTGATTACTCGTGGAAATGAAGTAATTATTAACGATAATAAAAAAAGAGAAGCACACGATATTACTAAAATCGAAGAATTAGAAAAGATGGGTGTTCAATTTGTATTAGGTGGTCATCCGGATGACTTATTAGATTCTTCTTTTCAGTATTTAATAAAAAATCCTGGAGTTCCTATTGATCATAAATATGTATTAAAAGCTAGAGAGTTAGGAATTCCTGTGATTAATGAAACAGAAATGTCTTACTTACTTTTACCAAAAGATAAGAATATTCAATTGATTGCGATAACGGGAACAAATGGCAAGACGACGACAACAACTTTAGTTTATGAATTCGTAAAAAAATCTGGTAAGAGAGTTCATTTAGTTGGAAATATTGGTTATCCGTTTTGTAGTTTTCTTTCGAAATTAGAAGATGGAGATATTATTGTAGACGAAGTCAGTTGTCAGCAGTTAGAAAATTTAGATCAATTTCGTCCTAATGTGGCTATTTTAACGAATATTAGTGAAGCACATACTGATTTTATGAAAACTTATGAGCATTATACTGAGGTAAAAAGGAAATTATTTAAAAATCAAGACAAGCAAGATGTTGCGATTCTAAATTTAGGAAATGATGAATCGATTCGAATTACTAAGGGGATCTCTTCTACTGTGAAATATTTTTCTAGTAAGGGTGAGATCAATGGCGCTTATATTAAAGATGGTGCGATTTATTATTATGATGAATTAGTGGTTCGATTAAAAGATATTCGTTTAATTGGGATGCATAATTACGAGAATATAATGGCAGCGATTATGGCGGTGAAAGAGTATCAGGTATCTAATCAAGCTATTCAAGAAGTATTAAAAGAATTTAATGGTGTAGAACATCGTTTAGAATTTGTTGCCGAAGTAGCGGGAAGAAAATTTTACAATGATACAGAAGCGACAAATATTAAGTGTTGT
Organism: Candidatus Alloscybalousia intestinigallinarum; assembly: GCA_018716115.1. Classification (GTDB taxonomy): domain Bacteria; phylum Bacillota_I; class Bacilli_A; order RF39; family UBA660; genus Alloscybalousia; species Alloscybalousia intestinigallinarum. The sequence continues at coordinate 7,336 of DVKF01000065.1, read as the reverse complement.
CAGATCGCGTTATCTTCTTTTCAAGAACCAGTTATTTTATTCTTGGGGGGCTTGGAAAGAGGACAAGATTTTACAGAATTAAAGGATTACATGGCTCCGGTTAAAGCGATTTTAGCTATCGGTGAATGTCGTGAGCGAGTAAAACAATTTGGAGAGCAGCTAGGTATTCCAACTTATGAGTTTGAGTTTTTAAAAGATGCGATGCCAAAAGCTTGGGAAATCAGTACAAATGGTGATATAATATTGTTGAGTCCAGCGAGTGCATCGTGGGATCAATATAAACAATGTGAAGATAGAGGGGCAGAGTTTAAAGCTTTTGTTCATTCTCTTCAAAAAAATAATTAATCATCAGATGTTTGTTTGGTTTTTCCCAGATAAATATGATAAACTATAAAAGAAAGGATGAATGATATGAAGATTAAAGATGTAATAGGAAGAGAAATATTAGATTCTAGAGGAAATCCAACTGTTGAAGTTGATGTTATTCTAGAAAATGGCGTGATGGGACGTGCCGCTGTTCCAAGTGGTGCTTCTACTGGTGAAAGAGAAGCTCTAGAATTACGTGATGGTGGAGAGCGCTATATGGGTAAAGGGGTTTTAAAAGCCGTTAGTCATGTTAATGGTCCACTTCGTGATTTAGTCATCGGTATGGATGCTGCTGATCAAAAAGCGCTTGATTATGCTATGATTGAAGCTGATGGAACCGAGACAAAATCAAAGTATGGGGCTAATGCTATTTTAGGAATTAGTATGGCTGCTATGAAAGCAAGTGCGAATAGTTTAGGTTTACCTTTATATCGTTATATTGGGAATGGAACAACATTACCTCGTCCAATGATGAATATCATTAATGGTGGTGCCCATGCCGATAATAAACTTGATTTCCAAGAGTTTATGATTATTCCTATCAGAGATACAATTAAAGAAAGAGTACGTGTTGGCGCTGAAGTATTCCATCATTTAAAGAAGGTATTAAATCGTAAGGGACTAGCAACTGGTGTTGGTGATGAAGGTGGATTTGCTCCTGATTTGCAATCTAATACAGAAGGTTTTGAATTAATCATGGAAGCAATTCGCGAAGCTGGATACGAACCTGGAAAAGATGTTTGTATCGCTATCGATGTTGCTGCAAGTGAATTCTATAAGGATGGAAAATATGAGCTTGTTGGAGAAGGAAGAAGCCTTACTACAGATGAGTTAATTGACTTCTATAAAGAATTAGTTGCTAAATATCCAATTATTTCTATCGAGGATCCAGTCGATGAAAATGATTGGGATGGATTTACTAAAATTACTGCTGAACTTGGTGATAAGATTCAACTAGTTGGTGACGATTTATTCGTAACAAATAAAAAATGTTTACAAATGGGAATTGATCGTCATGCTGGCAATGCTATTCTTTTAAAAGTTAATCAAATTGGTACCATTACGGAAACATTAGAGACAATTGAGCTTGCTAGAAGTCATGGTTATAAGACAATTATTTCTCATCGTAGTGGTGAAACAGAAGATACGACGATTGCTGATTTAGCGGTTGGCCTTGACTTAGGTCAAATTAAGACTGGTAGTATGTCTAGAACTGATCGTATTTGTAAATATAATCAATTAATTCGTATCGAAGAAGAGTTAGAAAAAGCTAGTAACTAATTGCTTGGAAAGGAAGAACTTGTGATAAGTTCTTCTTTTTTTGTAAAAATGGTTTATTTTGTATACGAATTATTTGTTTTTATAATTATTTTTATTTCCTTCATATATTTTCATTATGTTGATTAAAACGATGTATTTATAAATTGTCACTTTAGTTACTTAATTCTTGTAAATATTTATTTCTATTGATTGTGTTAGAGATTATTTTCTTCTATAATAGTATTATAAAGATAGGTGAAATTATGAAAGAAGAAATAATTAAGATTTTACAGAACAAGAATAAAGCATTAAGTATTGAAGAGTTAGATCGTTTGCTTCATCATCAAAATTTAGATGAATATCGAGAATTAGAGGATACTCTTCAAGAAATGTGTAATGATTATACACTTTATCGCTCAAATAAAGATAGATATATGCTTTTTGATCGTGGCCCATTGAAGAAGGGAATTTTGCGAGTAAATCGTAAAGGCTTTGGCTTTGTTGAATGTGAAGATGAAGAAGATGTTTATATTCCAGTAGCTAATATGAATGGTGCTTTGCATAATGATTTGGTGGTTGCGGAAGTTTTAGGGAGAAAAGAAAATAACAAGTTAGAAGGAAGAATCCTAAAAGTATTGGATCGTAAGTTAAGTACGGTTGTTGGGGAATTTATTTTACGTAAAGATGGGATTGGAACAATTGATTTAGATGAAGAAAAGTTAAAGATGAATATTGAGATTGAACCAGATAAGATCCATGGCGCAGTAACCGGGCATAAAGTAGTGGTTAAGTTACTTGGTTTAATTGAGAAAAATCGTTATCATGGTGAGGTCGTAAAGATTATTGGCCATCGTGATGATCCAGGAGTTGATATTTTATCGATTGTTTATAAGTATGAGATTGAAGATCAATTTTCAGACGAAGTAAAAGAACAGTTAAAAACGATTCCTGAAGAAGTTAGTCAAGAAGAGAAAGTTGGTCGTCGGGATTTAACCAAAGAACAAATTTTCACCATAGATGGTGCGGACACTAAAGATATAGATGATGCTATTTCGATACGCATATTAGAAAATGGAAATTATCAGCTTGGCGTTCATATCGCAGATGTTAGTTATTATGTAAAAGAGGGAACTCCTTTAGATGTTAGTGCGATGGATAGAGGAACTAGTGTTTATTTGGTTGATCGAGTAATTCCAATGCTTCCTCATCAATTGTCAAATGGTATTTGTTCATTAAATGAGGGGGTTGACCGTTTAGCTATTTCCTGTGTTATGGAATTTGATCATAATGCCAAAATGGTTGATTATGAAATCTTTGAAAGTGTGATTCGTTCTAAAAAGAAAATGACATATCAAGCAGTCAATTCTATTTTGGAAGATAATATCGTTCCCGATGGGTATGCACCATTTGAGAAAGATTTACGATTGATGGCTGATCTAGCTAACCTTTTACGACAAGCGAAAATTAAGCGTGGTTATTTGGACTTCGATGTTGATGAACCCAAAATCATTGTCGATGAGAAGTGCCATCCAATTGATATTGTTATTCGTGAACGTGGGATTGGAGAAAACTTAATCGAAGACTTTATGATTGCGGCTAATGAGTGTGTAGCTTCTCATATTTTCTATATGGAACTTCCTTTTATTTATCGTGTACACGAATATCCTAAGGAGGAAAATATTCGTGAATTCTTAGATTATATCGGTACATTGGGATATCAGTATCGCGGAAATTTAAAAGATGTTAGACCAAAAACGATTCAAGGGTTATTAGAGTTTTTGAAGGATAAAAAGGAGTTTAAAATTTTATCTAGTCTACTGCTTCGTAACATGAAAAAGGCAGTTTATAAACCTGAAAATTTAGGTCATTACGGGCTAGCTAGTCCGTGTTATACGCATTTTACTTCTCCGATAAGACGTTATCCAGATACGACGGTTCATCGTTTACTTAGAACGTATTTATTTAAAAATGATCTTCGTCCTGAGACTATTCGTCATTGGGAAGAAAAGCTACCATTTATTGCGGAACATTCGTCGATGAAGGAACGTTCATCAATTAATTGTGAGCGGGATGTTGAAGATATGAAGATGGCAGAATATATGGAGGATCATATCGGAGAAGAATTTACAGGAATGATTTCTGGGGTGACCAATTTTGGTTTGTTTATTCAACTAGATAATTTAGTAGAGGGACTATGCCGTTTAGCGGATATGAAAGATTTCTTTCACTTTGAAGAAGCAACTATGTCGGTAGTTGGAGAAAGGACTAAGATGAAATACAGTTTAGGGAATCGAGTGTTAATTAAAGTTGTTTCTGTATCTAAGGATGAAGGAATGATCGATTTTCAAATTTTGAAGAAATTGGACGATGAAGATTCTTCAGTTCAGAATGATAAAAATAAGCGAAAGAAAAAATTTGAAGAAGATATTATTTAAATAGGTAAAGCAGTATGGAGAAATTTCTAAAAAATTCTATTTATTTGTTGATTATTATCATCGCTTTATTAGTTTTTTTGATTTTCTATAAGATATTTCCATTTTCTGTTTATTGGCAACAATTATTGGTTTCTTTTGAATCAGTAGATGTTCAAGAAAACGAACTAACTCCACCTGTTTCTTCTGACGAAGTTCCTTTAAAAACGGAGGAGCGAGCTTCTTTATTTATGGTAGGTGATGCTTTAATTCACAGTGCTGTTTATGCAGATGCAGATGCTGATACAGGCAGTGGTTATGATTTTCGACCAATGATCTCAGAAGTTAAAGAAATATCAAAAAATTATGATCTAGCTTTTTATAATCAAGAGACAATTTTAGGTGGTAGTGAGCTTGGTTTATCTAGTTATCCTCGCTTTAATTCTCCCTATGAAGTGGGAGACGCTTTCATTGATGCGGGATTTAACTTGGTATCTTTAGCGAATAATCATACTTTAGATCGTGGAGAAACTGCGATTTTAAATTCTCATCAATATTGGAGTCAACATCCTGAAGTGATGACAGCTGGGAGCTTTTCTTCATGGGATGATATGAATCAAGTAAATATTGGAGAAGTAAATGGAATTCGTTATGCCTTTTTGGCTTATACGGATTGGACAAATGGTCTTATTGTTCCTTCGGGAAAAGAATATCTATTAGCTCGTTATACTAACGAATTAGCGAAGCAAGATATTGAAAAAGTTCGGGATCAAGTTGATGTTGTTATTGTATCGATGCATTTTGGTGATGAATATTCTCTTAATGTTAGTTCTAGGCAAAGAGAAATCGCTACATATTTAGCTTCTTTGGGTGTCGATATTGTGATTGGCCATCATCCACATGTCGTTGAACCAATTGAAATGATCGATGATACTTTAGTCATTTATTCTTTGGGTAATTTTATTTCCGCTCAACGAGGAGTAGAAAAACTAACCGGTATGATGTTTTCAATGGATATTGTTAAGACTACAGAAGCAGGGGTTAGTCAGATTACGTTTAAAAATATGAAAGCAGGATTAGTTTATACTTATAGTGATACGATAAATGGTATTCGTCGTAATTTTAAAGTATATCCTTATCAAAATTTAACAGAAGAACTTTTACCTAACCATGAAATGTATTATAATAAGTACATGAATCTCATTTTGCAGAATGTTTCTAACATAGAAAGATGGTGATCATATGGAGATTGTTAATCGAGTAGCTAGACATGATTATTTTATCGAAGATGAATATGAATGCGGAATGGTTTTGACTGGTACGGAGATTAAATCTATTCGTTTAGGAAAAGCGAATATTAAAGATAGTTATGCTGTGATTAAAAATAGAGAAATCTTTTTATTAAATATGTTTATCAGTCATTATAAAGAAGGTAATATTTTTAATCATAACGAAACAAGAACCAGAAAATTGTTGTTACATCGTTCGGAAATTTTGAAGCTAAATGATAAGGTCCGTTTAGAAGGATATACTTTAATTCCTTTAAAAATTTATTTTGTAAAAGGGAAAGCAAAATTGTTATTAGGCGTTTGTAAAGGAAAGAAAAATTACGATAAACGTGAAGCTTTAAAGGAAAAAGATATTAAGAGGCAAGTAGCCAAAGATTTAAAAAATAAGTATTAAATAAAAAATAATCAGGAGTTAGTCTTGATTATTTTTTTAAGGTATATACTTTATTATTTGTTAAGGTTTCCTGAGTGATAATGGCTTCACAGAAACGGTTTTGATTTTTCTTTTTTAATAGTTCAAATTCTAAATCGATTAATGAAGAGGCGACTAACCGTTTAAGACTTCTTGCGCCACTATTTAGTTCTCTACTTTGTGTGATGATTTCTTGGATATAGCTTTGATCCCAACGTAGATTCACGTGGAATTCTTTTTGGATTCTAGCTTGTTCTAAAAGAAGAGGACTGATTTTAGAATGTAGAAGTATATTGGTTAAGTCTTCGTCAGTTAATTGGTTTAGAAAGAATATGTTACTCATTCTTCCAATAAGTTCTGGCATTAATCCATAATTGATTAACTCTTGATTAGTGTATTTATCTCGATTTTGCGTAGTTTGATTATTTTTAGTAAAACCAATATTTGTTTTTCTTTCTTTTTCCAAGTCTTCGAAGGCTCCACCACAAAAGATACTCATTAGACTAGTATCCATAGTGATTTCTACTTCATGCGCTATTTCGACACTATATTTATGACCTTCTATTAGTTTTAAAAGGGAAGGTTGTGGATTAATTTCTCGATCATGGTTTCTAGCTAGTTTATCAATTTCGTCAATAAACAAAATTCCGTTTTCTGCTTGTTCTACATCTTTGAAAGCATTGAAATAGACTCTTCTTAGAATATCGTCGATATCTTTTCCAACATAGCCAGCTGAGGATAAATCTGGAGCTGAATAATTCGTAAAGGGAATCGCTAAATACTCAGCAATGATGTTAAGAATTTCGGTTTTTCCACAACCAGTTGGCCCAATTAATAGACCTTTTTTTATTTCCTGTGGGTTACTCGTTCGATAATTCATGGCTAGTAGGGTAATAATTCCTTTTAGATGTTCATCTTGACCAAATATTCGTTCCTTTACATATGCCTCTAATTCTTCGACGTCGATATCGAATCTAATATTATTATTTTCGGATTTAGAGAGTATGATGTTAATATCTTGTTCTGTTTTTTGATCGCTATCTTGTTTATCTTTATTTTCTAGGGTTGTTGATTCTGTTTTTTTAGCGTGTAAAAGTTTATTTAGTTCTTGTGGTGATAAAGGGGAAATTTCAATATGATTTTCTGCGTGATTAGCGGTTCCTAAGTACACTTTTTGACTAGCGTCATTAAAATATTCCTCCATACAAAGGTTAATATCTTCACAAGCTAATTTTTCAGTTAAGTCTTTGTCGTCAATTACATAATAGTAACACAATTCATTCTCTGAATTCATCAAGGTAATTCTATCGGCGTTGAAATAGATTTGATCTTCTGTTCGGAAGCAACTGCCATAATTATATCCTAAGATTGCTTTTGTAGGTTGAAAGAGATAGACTTCATCTTGAAGAAGTTGTTTGTTCATTAATAATGCTACTTGTTTTGCCATTTTATCACATCCATAGTTGTTTATTATAATAAATTTAAACATACAGTGCATGTTTAAATTCTAGGGCATTTCCCCGCTGCTTGCAGCGTATGGCCGAACGTAGTATGATAAATACGGAGTGAGGGCGATGCCTATGAGTGAAAGTGAATTT
>DVKF01000064.1 GCA_018716115.1 Candidatus Alloscybalousia intestinigallinarum | reverse complement strand
TATTAGAATATAAAGCTAAGTATTATGGAAAACGATATATACAGATAGACACCTATTATCCAAGTAGTCAAGAGTGTAGTAAATGTGGATATAAAAATGAGAAAGTAAAAGAATTATCAGTTAGAAACTGGGTATGTCCAGAATGTGGAAGTGTCCATGATAGAGATATCAATGCTAGTCAAAATATATTGTTTGAAGGAATAAAGAAATATGTAAAAGAATTGGCATAAAAAGAAATAGATACAAAATGAAAGAAAAAAACTACGGTAGCGACTATCGGATGTTAAGTCTGTGGAGAATAAAGGTTACTTTATCGATGAAGCAGAAAGCCCAAGAGGTAACGACTGGGACATGAAAAATAAATTTTTCATTTTGTTCTTATAATAGAAATGTCTATAGAAAGGGATAGTCTATGAAGAAACATCCTCATTTATTGTATGTATTAATGATTATTTTTGTAGCGATTGTGGTTATGCTACCTATGTTTATGAATACTTATCATGTTGGCCACGATAGTCTTTATCATATAACCAATATTTTAGCGATCGAGGAGCAACTTCAAGCGGGGAAAATTTTACCAAGTCCCATTTTAGCTCATATTGCTGATGGATTGGGGTATGGTAGTCAACTGTTTTATCCACCGTTTGCCCATACGGTTACGGCGTATCTTTCCGCTTATCTTTTTCAAGGAGATATTTTACTTAGCTTAAAGGTCATTCATTTTCTCTTTTTGGTCTTGTCCGGACTTACGATGTATGAAGCAAGTTATCGCTTTACCAAAAGTAAGAAAGTTGCCTTTTTTGCGAGTGTAATTTATATGACTTTTCCTTATCACCTTTCAGATATTTATATTCGAGATGCCTTGGCAGAATGTAGTATATTTATCTTTTTGCCGATGATTTTGTCCGCTGTTTATGCGTTATTTCAACAGAATCGAAAACACTTTTATCTGTTCTTTATTTTAGGGTATAGTGGGGGAATACTTTCTCACTTAACTTTAATGGTTTACTTTACGATATTTTTGGCGATATTTTTACTTATCTATCATCGACAGGTCTTTACGAAAAAGTTCATCGTTCCTTTTCTACTTGCTTCTTTAGCAGTACTAGCCCTTACTTCATTCTTTTGGAGTCGACTTCTTATTTTACAATTTAGCGGTGATTATGTGGTCTTTTCTTCGAGTGAAATGGCAAAACGAATCGCCAAGTCTGGTCTATATCCACTCGATTATTTGAATATTTTCCAAGGTATGGATGTCCATGATGTAGAGTATTATTTTTATCCCATCGTTATTTTATTACTTATTTTTACCTTTAAAAAAGGAATCAAAGAGTTTCCTTATCACAAAGGACTTGTCATCATCGGTGCTTTGGCAATCATTTTCTCTTTAAAAATCATTCCTTGGAAATATGCTCCTGATTTTTTGAAAACGATTCAATTTCCTTGGCGATTATTGACCTTTAGCGGGTTAGTAATCAGTTTTTTCGCTTCCTTTTGTTTAAGAAAAGTTCGTTCTAGTTGGCTCTTAGGTGGATTAACTGTTTTGATTTTACTTTCTTCGGTTCCTGCGATTCATTTTTCTAGTGATACGGTAGCGAATATGGATAATATTAAGTGGAATAAGGGAATGGGATGGCAACGAGAGTATTTACCGGTTCAAGCTAAAACGTATTTAGCGGAAAATAAACGGAATCAAGAAATTTTATCTTCTTCTTCGACTTCTATTCAGATATTAACGAATCAGGTGCCTGCTTTAGAATGGCAGTTAGAAACGGATAAAGAAGTCACGTTAGAACTACCCCGTATTTATTATCCAGGTTATCAATTAGTGGATGAAGAGGGACAAGTTTATCCGTTACGTGAAAGTAAGCATGGCTTTTTAGAAGTAGATGTTTCATCATCTGGTACTTATTCTTTGACTTATCCAGGAACCTGGGGAATGCGTTTTACTAAGTGGCTTTCTCTAATTACCGCACTAAGTCTTAGTCTTTTGTTTGCCTTTGAGAAAATTAGACCTCGCTTTGTCAAAAAAAGGTAATGGGTGGGTTACTTTAAGTTTTATTCCGTAAATTTTATTGGGTAATCCATCATTATCCTTTTTTATTTAGAGTTTGTTGATAAGGTAATTTGAATGACTAAATAATCGTTCTTTTCTTTTTTTACTTTTTTGGCATTGACTGTTCCTTTTAACTGTTCGATATATTCTTTCACAATATAGAGACCTAATCCAGTATTTTCTTTAGTTCTTGAAATATCAGAAGTATAAAATTCATCGAAAATACTATCGATATCAATTACTTCTAATAGTGGGTTAGTAAACGTAATGATTATTTTCTCTTTTTCTTGTTTTACTTCTATTTCTAAGGTATCTTTACTATGTTGAAGACTATTGATGATCAAGTTATCAAATACTCTTGTTAACATCATCTTATTGGCGTTTAAATAGATTATATTTTCTTTGGCTTGAAAGTCAATTTTTCTTTTTCTTTGATGAAAATCTTCATAAAAGGTAGCTATACTATTTTCTAAGATACTGATGATATTGATTTTTTCGTAATCGATGTGGTTTTCTTCTGTGATTACTTTAGCTAATTCAAAGAAAGAATTAAGAAGGGTATTTAATTTAGTTAATCGCTCGGTAATGATTTTTAAATATTCTATCTTTGTTTTTTCATCGATATCGTTGCTGGTTAGAATATCTAGGTAACCGAGAGAAGTGGTCAGTGGCGTTCGTAAATCATGGGAGATATTGACAATCATTTTTTTGAGGGCTTTATTTTGTCGTTCTACTTCTATTTTTTGTTGGTTGATTCTTTTTAGTAAATCATTGATTTCTAGCAGTAATTCATTCATGGTACGAGAAGAAGTTTCTTGATGAATTCCTATATTTGATTCTTGAAATTTTCTCATTTTTAATTCTTGAGTAATTCTTTTTTCTTCTTTTTTGGTCAGAAAAAAAGCCGTGATCAGAATGCAGTTAATCATGAGAGAAATAATCATCACGATGAACATATGATCACGACCCTTTCTATTTTATTTCGCTTTTTTTAAATACAGTATATCCAATTGTGGTAAAACCAACGATGTAGATTAGACCAAGGAGAGTGGTTTTTATTAAGTAAGCGGTTGTTGGATTGGTTACTAGATTAGCTAATATATATTGTAGTTCATAATTAAGAAGTTGGCTAGCATCAAAATGAAATAACGACGCTATTCCCATGATGATTAATTGAATCAGAATAATGAGGGGAATCGTGATACTATTAAAGTTAGCACTTTTCTTAAAACAGAACCCTAAACATACTAGTAAACTGATTATACCATATAGAATGGGTAATTGTAGTAATGTTAATTTGGTAATTTCTAAAATTCCCGATGAAAACTTACTTCCGTTCATGATTAGATTTAGGAAATAGCTAACATAATTATTGATTAAGATTAATCCAGTACCTAGAAGTAAGCAAGTAATGAGTTTTGAAGCATAATATCTTTTTCTGGAAATCGCAGAGGATAGGGTGTTTTTCGCAGTTGAGGTGGACAAATCTGTTACTAATACGATAGCGACGATGATGATGAAAAAATAATAAAGATTGATATTGGCTCCTAGTTGTAATTTATCGATAGGGTAGCTACCATATTCTTTTACGAGGCGTCTAGTTTCTATAATGGAATTAGTGTCACTTAATTTTTGATTTAATTCTTCATCATAAACCACATCTGACGTATCATCTGTAGCGACAATCCCAATGTGCCCTGGACTCATGGTAAAACAACTGAGACTGATTAAAGAAAGTAAAATAATTAGGGCGATATAGATCGATTTTCCTTTAAAAATCCGATAGAAATCGGCTTTGATCATATTTAACATGATGGGTTTTCCTCCTTTATTAATGTGTCAAAATATTCTTCTAAGGAAATTCCTGATTCGTAAATACTAATGACATCAATCTCTTTTTTATTGAGTATTTTATTTACATGTGCTGAGTTATCTAAATAATCATAAAGTCTAATTTCTTGTTTATCAATTACTTTATAGTTGGTGGTATGTAGTTCTTTTTCTAGTGCTACGGTTGCTTTTTTGGTATCTTTTACCTGGATTACAATACATTTACTGCATTCTAAATCAAGTTCTTCTTTGGATAATTCTTTGATGACTTTTCCTCGTTCAATGAAACAGAAATGATTGGCCAGTAGATAGAGTTCTGATAGGATATGACTAGAGATGAGTAGGGTAATTCCTTTTTCTTCATTTAGTTTTTTTAAGGTATCACGAATTTCTTTAATTCCGATAGGATCTAAACCGTTAATTGGTTCATCGAGAATGATAAAATCAGGGTTATCTAGAATCGCTAAGGCTATTCCTAATCTCTGTTTCATTCCGAGAGATAAGTTTTTAAATTTTTTATTTTTTTGTTTGGTTAAATCGACAAGGGTTAAAGCTTGATCGATTTGTCTATGATCGACAATTCCTTTTTGAATCGCATAGTATTTTAGATTTTGCGCTACAGTTAGATTGGCAAAAAAGGCAGGACTTTCGATTAGACAGCCAATTCTTCTTTTGGATTCTGTTAATTCTTCAGGAGTACTTTCAAATAGTTGAAAACTTCCTTCGCTTTTTTCGGTTAGTGTAGTTACTGTTTTCATTAGGGTGGTTTTCCCAGCCCCATTTCTACCAATTAGTCCGTAAATATCTCCTTTATGGATTGTGATATTTACATGATCTAAGGCAGTAAAGTCTTTATATTTTTTAGTTAGATTTATTGTTTTTAATACTGTTTTATTCATATAATCCTTCTTTCCATAAATGATTATATAAAAAAAGTCTTAAAAAACTCTTAAAATTTTTTAAAACTTTATTTTTATGAAACTATTTTAATTTATAACCAATTTTCCAAATCGTTTCAATATATTCTTCGTTGGGATTACATTTTTTTAACTTAGCTCTTATTTTACTGATATGAACATTTAACGTATTTTCATCGGCAGATTGATCATCACCCCATACTTGTTCAAATAGCATACTTTTGGTGACTACTTGATGGGGGTGGGTAATCAATAGTTTAAAAATATCGTATTCTGTTTTGGATAGATTTAAATCTTGTTGCTTGCATTCCGCTCGAAATTCTTTGTCGTCTAGAATAATATCTTTGTAAGTGGTAATTTCCTTTTCTTCTTTTTGATGATGTTTAAGGGCTAATTTAATTCTACTTAGTAGTTCTTGATTATGAAAGGGTTTGGTAATGTAGTCATCAGCACCTAGTTCAAATAGGGTTACTTTCATATCGACATCACTGATGGCACTGACGATAATCACAGGAATATCTCGGTATTGTTTTAAGTCATAAATTAATTCTTTACCACTTATTTTGGGTAACATCAAGTCAAGTAAGATTAAGTCCACTTTACTGTTTATTTTTTTTAAGGCTTCATCTGGGGTTGAAGCAGATAGGGGAAGATAGTCATTTAATTTTAGTAAATCACAAATCATTCGATTGATATTCATATCATCTTCGATAACGAGTATGCTTTTCATGGTTGTCACCTCATTTGTTTTTCAATGATTACCGTTTAAATTTCCCGATCGGAGTTTCTTGGTGTTGTTCTTGATTTTTCATCGTTACGCGCTTAGTAAAACATTGTTTAATGATTTCCTTCGTATTTATGGTTTCTAAGTTTAATGTTTGGTTATCAATTAACATGCTAAAATAGGAAAAACCATCCTGATAGCCATCCTGGTACCAACTATCTAAATTTTCTTGTTCTTGTTCTTGTTCGTTTTGATTTAAAGAGATCATTTTTCCTAGTTTATAAGCTTCTATGATTTCCATTTTCCCAGCTATAAAACCACTTTTATATTGAATAAATTCATTGGTTATGATTTCTTTCATTATGCTTCCTTCTTTCCTTATGTGGTTACTTTTATATCGGAATTGTCCCCTTGGGTTTTGTTTTTTTCTTGAGTAAGAATTTTTTTAGCATAGGAACAATCCGCTATTAACTGTTTCTTTTCTTCTTGCGCTTCTTTTATCACCATATTTACTAGTTTTCTTGCGATACTTTTTCCTTGATAGGCGGGATCTACTTCTGTATGAATGATGTTCCAAACCTTTTTTTCTATTTCTATGAATTGGCATACTCCAATCAAAGTATGATCAAAGTAAGCAGCTGCTTGATTATGTTCTTTTTCAAAAATAATTTCGATTTCCATAACTTTTTTCTCCTTTGTGTTTTCCTTTTTATTATACCATGTTGGAAAGAAAAATGCTTTTTGGTTTTCTAAAAAATGCTAAAGAAAAGAGAGTAGCTAGCTATTCCCTTTAGAATTTATTTTTTAAGTTTTAATCCATCTTTAAAGGCATTTCCCACTCTTTCGCTTACTTTGTAGTATCCATGCGTGTAAGGGTCAAAGCTAATGGCATTTACTAGAGAAACATCGACATTACCGTTTACTAGAACTTTTTCATCGGCAGAAACATTGACGATTTTTCCAACTACGCCACAACCGTATTCATTATCTTGATATTCGATAAATTCACATTCGATACAGATAGGAAATTCGTTGATGATAGGGGCATCGATATTTTCTGATTTTGTCGCGGTTAGACCACTATTTTTAAACTTGTCAGGAGTATTATTTCCTGATACGATTCCAAAGTAATCAGCTTCTACGACGTGTTTACTATCGGCAATACTGACCGTAAAGGATTTCCTTTGTTTGATGTTTTGTACTGTCTTATGCGTTTCTGTTAAATTTAGAACGACCATATCTCGTTCTAACATCATTCCCCAAGCGGCATTCATGACATCGATACTGTTATCTTCATTATAAGTCGCAATCATTAAGACTGGCATCGGAAAGATTGCTTCCGTTGTTTTTATCTTTTTCTTCATCTTTTTCCTCCTTTATTTTGTACGCCCTTATTATAGCACGGAAAAGTGTTGAATATAAAGATTTCTACTTTCTTTTTTCGATAAGAAAACTATTTTCTTTTGACTAAACTAGGAAAAGGGTGATGATTCATATAATCGGAAAAGTATTCTACTTCTTCTTGATTTTGAATTCTTTTAAAGTATTCGTTTAAATCGGGTTGATTTAAAGGTAGGATAATTTGATAGTATAGCTCTTCGATATTTATTGCGTGACTATTGGGATCGATTAAATGTTCTAGGTCAATTCCCAGCAATAATGATAGACAAGAAATCATCACTTTGATATTGTCGGTATATGTTGAAGCAATGTTTATTTTATTAGCCTTACTATTTGGGCGAATGAGATAACATTGAGTAAATTTATATTCATCACCAGGAAACCTCATATAATCTAAGTCCGTGATGTAGCCATTTCCGGTAGGAGAAATTAGAAAATTGTCTAGATGAATATCACCTAAGAAAATAGAATATTGGTGAAGAAATTTCAATGCTGTGTAGATATCTTGGCACCCTTTTTGTTTAGCTTCTGGAGAAATATGACTATTTATTGCGGCGCGAAAAGTTTTAACATTTTGTAGACATTCCATACTGTAACCAGAAAAGATTTCTTCTTTAAATAGTTTATCGTAAATTCTAGGGGTGTTAGGAATAGGGGTATTGATTTGAAAAGTGATGTTTCTTTCTATTTCGCTTTGAAAGGAATATAAATCGCGAAATATTTTATAGATTGTTGCCTCATTTGCGATATATAGATTTCCCCATTATTGTGTGTGTCCATAGATAAAGTTAAAGGGGGTAGAGTATTTAAGTCTTTTTCCTCTATATTCATATTAGATCATAACCTTTCGTTTTTATAAAATACTATTATATCAAAAAAGTCAACTTTAAGAAAAAAGTTGACAATTATATTTATAGTTGGCGTTATATGGATTAATCTACATATTTTTCTACACACTCAAATTCTTCTTGTGAAGAGTTGTAAATTCCATTATAGGATTGTTCTATATAATAATTTTCTTCTCTACGATAAATATACATAGAAGTAGAATTTCCTTCATGATCTTCAAAGGTAACAATATATAATATATCCGGATACTCTGGATTTAGTGTTGTGCTTTCTTCTTTGGTTGTCTTATTGTAGAAAATATGATACAGTTCTTCGATGGTGTTTTGGTCATTATATTCTGTGACATTATCTTCTAATGTTAAGTCATCGATTTTAACTGCTGTGATATCTTCTAAATTTAAAAGGTCTATCGTATAAGTTTTTTCTTGTTTTGAATAGGCAAACACTATAATGACTAGGAATAGTAATCCTCCTAAAAGGAACCATTTTATTTTTCTTTTTTTCATTTTTTCCTCGATTTTTTATTTTATTTTATTGCTCTTTACAGACATCGATCCATTTTTTATAATTAGACGCTTTTTCTAGTTCTTCTAGGGTTAATTTTACTGCACTATTTGAAGTGCCAGCAGCAGGGTAGAGAATATCTAGCGACTTTAGAGAAGAATCTAAATAGACATCTACATGCTCATTTACCCCAAACGGACAGACTCCTCCAACCGCATGACCAATTAAAGGTTCTACTTGGTCAAAGGGAATCATTTTTGCTTTGGTATTAAATTCTGTTTTAAATTTATGATTATCAATCTTGGCATTCCCGGCAACCGCAATTAAAATTGGTTGTTCTCCGATCATAAAAGATAATGTTTTTACGATGTTTTTTTCTTCACACCCAATCGCATTTGCTGCTTCAAAAACAGTAGCCGAAGAGACATCAAATTCTTTGATTCTGTTATCTAACCCATATTTTTGTAGGTGTGTTTTAGCTTTTTGTAGTGACATAATTTCCTCCTTTTATTTCATTGTACAATAAAACTATTCATTCAGCTAGAAATTTTGATTACTTTGATTATTTCAATTCTTGTTTATTGGTGTTTTTCTTTTTTAGGTAAACTTTTTATGATTTGAAAACTTCCTACTACAATAAAGGCTAGGGGAATGAATATCCAAGCTCCAAGAGATTTTATCGTTTCTAATAGAGAAGAGGTAGTACCGTTTTGAAATAAGATAATACCTATTCCAATTAGCAAGAAACAAAAACCAAAGTATAGTTCCATGACGTTTATCTTTGTTTTGTCAAATAGCCCTTTAGCGTATAGTCCAGCTAGGATAAAGGCAAATGAACCAAGGGTAAAGAAAGCCCCAAAGTAGATTAAAAAATTGTGATTATTGGTTCCTACTAACACGGATTCACTTGGATTATTAGGGTTATATTTTACTTCGCGGATACTGTTTTCTTCCGGAATATAATTTGTTCCGTAATTCGTGGATATCGTATATTTTTTCCCATTTACTTCATAGGTATAGAAAAGTTCATAGGTGGTATTTTTCTTATCGGTACGGTAAATTTGATAATCGCTGAAGTAGCCATTCGTGGTCAGATAATTTTTGGTTGTTTTATTTAATTGAATCGTTTCTTTTATTCCGAAAAATAAACAACAAATTCCAATCACGAAAGTAAGGAGCACTAATCCGCCACCGATGATTACTCTTATATCGATAGGTACTTTTTTTGGCTTGTTGGTTGTTTGGGTAGAAGGAAATATACTTTTTCGAATAGAATGAATTCCTAATGCGAAGAATGGTATGGTAAAGAGAAGCAAGAAGTAATTAGCGGTTTTCATTGCGGAATAACTCCAAAGTAGTAGGATAAAAAAATAGAAAGCAAAGAAACTGAATTTATACAGTTGACTAAATCCTTTAGCGTAGTTATCTTTTCCTAAGAGAAGACAGATATTTTTTCCTAAAGCCGCAAAACCACAGAGAATAAAGGGGATAATCATTAATCTAGTTAACCCTTTATTATTAATAAAAAGAAAAAATAGTAGGAAGCTGATAAAGATTAAATTTTGAATAATACTGGAAATATAAACTGTTTTATTTTTCATTGGTAAGTCTCCTTTAATGGGTATGTTGATTGAGATTAGTGATTTTATTCGTAAAAGCTTACGGATTGATTATTTTTGTTTTTGTGTTTGAGATTTTCTTTTTTTCTTACCCTTACTCTTTAAGATTATCATTACTAACATAAGAATTATAATAAAAATAATCGGAATACTTAACAGAATTATCTGGTTATCGTTCGTGTTGTTTTTTGGTTCGTGACTATTTTCTTGAGGAGTTTCTGGCGTAGCTTCTTGTTCTTTATCTTTTCTAATTACGTTGATGATATAGTCTTTGGTTGAATCATCTTCTGCTTTTACGGTAATCGTGATTTTGTTTTCTCCTACGGATAATTCGTAGTCGCCTAGTCCTTCTACGGTTGCTTTTTCGTCTTCTGTGGTCGCGTTTACCTTAAATTGTTCCACTTCATTTTCTACTTCTATTTTGTATTCTAGATTATCATTCGTAAAGGCAATGGTACCACTACTTAGTTCGATGCTTTTTAAATTGGTATTATTCGATTTGGGAATTATTTCTGGTGTCGGTGTTGGAGATGGAGATGGCGTAGGGGAAGAGGAAGGAGTAGGGCTAGGGGTAGTTACTTTCGGTGCATAATTAAGATAGATATACCCAGTTATTCCATAAAGATCGGGTGAGATGGTGTATGAACAGGCTCCTTTTTTGGCATTTTCTTTACAAGCACGGTCGGTATCTTCGTTGGTACTGTTGGCCATACAAGCTTGGTATTCTGGATCATTTTTTTCAATACAAGGCCCCGTAGAATCCCAAACATATAACGTATTTCCTTCTACTTTTTCTACATAGCCGACATGCCCATAACTAGTCCATCCACCCCAGACAATAATGGAATTGGCTTGAGGAGTAGTTCCTACTGTATAACCAGAATTGATTGCATCATTATACCAATCTTTGGCATTATGCCAAGCAGGAAGCACGACACCTGCTTTTTCATAGGCCATTTGCCAAGCATACCAAGTACAATTTGTTCCGTATGGCCCTGTTTGACTATAGGGATTTGTCGCTGCCTGAACACGACTGGATAATTGGGTTATGTTTAATACGATTAGTAAAAGAATAAAAATAAAATGTTTGAAAATCTGTTTCATAATTTACTTCCTCTCCTAATGATTCGTCAATATTTATTCGTCTTTAAAAGACTTAACGATGATTGGTTTTAATAATTCGATAATAAGGAAAGATAAAATATTTACCCCAACAACAAATAATAATTGTGAGATACTAATTATCGTTAATCCAAAGAGTTTTCCAATCGGAGTAAAGAAAACCATTAATTGAACGACGAGTAATCCTAGTATTCCGATATTTAGATATTGATTACTAAATAATCCTCTCTTATGGATCTGTTCTTTTAAAGAACGACAATTATAAGCAAAGATAAATTCATTGATGACGATACTAAGTAAGGCTAAAGTTTGCGCAATATCGGTACCTAATTTTCTAAAATAATAATAAACAAATAAACTGATCGCACTTTCTAAAATGACAGAGATAATCAAAAAAGCACTAAAGTATTTGGTAAATATTTTTTTGTTTAGACCATTTGGCTTTCTTTTCATAATATTTTTAGAGGCACCCTCAAACGCTAGAGTAATCGACGGGATAGTATCGGCCACTAAGTCGATATATAAGACATGAATCGCTGAAATAATGGTATTACCTGTTAACATACCAAATAGAATAATACAAATTTCTGTAAAATTACTGGATAAATTATAAAGAATATTGGTAATTACATTATCATAGATTCTTCTACCTTCAGATACGGCGGTGGTGATCGTATCAAAGCTATCATCTAACAGAATGATATCGGATACATCTTTGGTTACATCAGTACCACTTTTTCCCATTCCAATCCCAATGTTGGCAAGTTTAATGGCTGGAGCATCGTTGACTCCATCTCCAGTCATCGCTACGACTTTTCCGGTTTTTTGTAGTGCTTTTACGATTTGTAGTTTGTTTTCTGGACTTACTCTAGCGAATACGGAATATTTCTGGATATATTTTTGTAATTCTTTTTCGTTCTTTTCATTTAATTCAGTCGCATTAATACATTCGCTTTCCTCTTTACAGATACCAACTTCTTTCGCGATTGCTGTTGCGGTAGCTAGATTATCTCCGGTTAACATGATGATGCGAATATTGGCACTTTGACAATTCGCAATTGCTTCTTTGATGTTTTTTCGAACCGGATCTTTCAAGCCAATTAAACCAACTAAGATTAAATCATTTTCTTCTTGAAAGTATTCTTCTTCTTTTGTAATTGACTTGTTTATTTCTTTACAGGCAAAAGCTAGAACTTTTAAAGCGTTTTGAGATAGTCGAGCTTCTGTTTCTTGGTATTCCTTGATTTCTTTATCAGATAGATTAGCGATTTTTCCATTTTTATATATTTTAGTCGCTCTTTTAAGGATGGATTCTAGACTACCTTTTACGTAGAGAATATTTTTCTCTTCCGTATGGTAGACAGTACTCATCATTTTTCGATCAGAGTCAAAAGGAAGTTCAATTATCTTTTGATAATTTTTTACTTTTATTTTGTTTTCTTTTAAACACTCTTTAAGGGCAACATCTACCGCATCTCCACTATAGTTCCCATCTTCGTCTAATACCGCAGTATTACAATAATGGATAATTTCGCAGAAGAGGGGGTGACTTTCTAACTGTTTTATTTCTAGTTCATTTCCTGTTTCAACAATTTTTTCTACTTGCATTTTGTTTTCGGTTAATGTTCCTGTTTTATCCGTACAAATGACTTCTGTTGCTCCTAAAGTTTCTATTGCCGCAAGATTTCTAACAATCGATTTTTTCTTGGCCATTTGACTAACACCGATAGATAGTGTAGCGGTAATCGCAATCGGTAAACATTCTGGAACACTAGCGACAATCATCGAAATACACAACATAATTAAGTTTAATAAATCATAGTCGTTAATGATTCCATATACTAATACGAAAGCAATTAAGATGCAGGCTACTATCGTAATAAATTTACTTATTTTTTGTACTTTCATTTGAAGAGGTGTTATCGGTTCTTCTTTCGTATCCATGACGGCAGCTATTTTTCCTAATTCGGTATCCATACCAATCGCAGTAACGATGGCTTCTATTTTTCCACTTACTAAAACGGTTCCGGAATAGACCATATTTTTTCTTTCAGAGATGGGAACTTTTTCCGGAATTATCTCTTCACTTTTTTCTACGTTTAAACTTTCTCCGGTTAAGATAGATTCATCTACTTTAGCAAAGTAACTTTCTATTATTCTTGCATCAGCTGGTATTTTATCTCCGGCTTCTAGAATAAGGTAATCACCAACGACTAAATTTTTGGCATTCAACTCTTTAAATTTACCATTTCTTTTTACGGTAATGTAGTTAGCCGAATATTTCTTTAGTTTTCCAATCGCATCTTCTGCTTTAGACTCTTGTAAAAAGCCCATGATACAATTGATGAATGTAGTTCCTAATATTACGATTGGTTCTAGAAAATCACTTTTACTCATAATCGAATAAATTAAAGATAATATCCCAACAAGTAAAAGAAGAATAATCATAATATTTTTAAATTGATCCAAAAAAATTTGTAATTTGGTTTTTTTGTTTTTTTCTGTTAATTCGTTTTTCCCTTTTGATCGTTGTAATGCTTTTATTTTTTTTGTTGTTAATCCATTTTTACTAGTATCTAATTCTTGATAGATCTCTTCTATTGTTTTTTGATAAGCTTCTTTCATTTAATCACCCAAGACTTTCTATTTATTTAAGTATACCATAGAAAAGGGTAGTAGATAGGAAAAGATGGGGTTATTGTTCTGTTTTTTTTGAAGCAATTTTTATGATTTTTAATGTGAAATATTGGTGGGTTTGGTATAATGGAGGAGTATAGATTTTATTTGTGTTTTAATAAAAGGAGAATAGTTATGAAGTTATTTCATAGAAAAGCAAAAGAACCTTCTACATTTTTATATGATGAGGAAGAATTAAATCAGTATGAACAGTATATTATGGAACAATTTGGTGAATATCAACAAGTTTTTCATGAAGTTGTTTCCCCAGATATTCATTTAGATATTATTATTGTTCCCCCTACGGAAAAGAATAATTATTATCAGTTGATTACTATGGGAATGGGGGCTTATCCAATGAATGTTCCAGAAGAGTTAAAAAATAAAAATTTAGAGCGGGCAGAGTTAGTTCTTTATTTACCACCTACTTGGAATATTTCTTCTGCTAAGGAAGAAGATTATTGGCCGATACGTCAATTAAAGACGATCGCGCGATTGCCGATTTATAATCATACTTGGTTAGGGTATGGTCATACGATATCTTCTGATGAAGAAAACAGTTGTTATGCAAGTAATACGAAGTTTTGTAGTATGATGTTGGTTACGGCTTTAAATCGAGATAATCAACCGTTAGATTTAAAAATGGATCATCTTGGAAAAATTAATTTTTATCAATTATTTCCTTTATATCCAGAAGAGTTAGAATATAAGATGGCTCATGGCGCGGATAGTCTATTAGATTTGTTTGATGAAGAAGCGTTACTTGGGGTTGTTGATTGTGATCGGAAGAATTTTTGTGCTTAGTCATTTAATGTTTTTTCTTTTCATATGGAGAAAGTAGAGGGAAATGATGCATTCTTATAGAAAAGTTTATTTTTTTCTAGTATAATTAGTATGGTTAAAATAATATATAGTAAAGGAGTAATACGATTATATTATTGGCGATTAAGGAGTGAGTAATAAGATGATTAGGTTAGTACCTGCAAAATGTCCCAATTGTGGAGCTCAGTTAGAGTTAGATGATAATTTAAAAAAGACACAGTGCAAATATTGCCGAACGACAATTATTGTCGATGATGCGATAGAAAAATACCAAGTTGAATTATCGGGTAAGATTGAAGTAGAGGGAATCAAAAATAGGAATGATTTTTTAAAACAAGCGAAGAAACATTTTAAAGTAGAAGAATATGAGAAAGCTAAAGAGTATTTAAATAAGATCATTCAAGAGGATAAGTTTGATATTGAAGCTTATTCGGAATTGATAAAATGCGATATAGAGTTATTAAAACAAAAAGATTATGAGTTGTATGCTTCTACGATGAATAAAAAAGTGGATACGCATGGTGTTGTCTATTTTGATGAGTTGATGACAACTTATCATCGAATTAAAAAAATTGATGAGGAACATGAAGCGGAAAAGTATTTAAAAGGTTATGAAGCAGAACTCAAACATTATGAAGAGTATTATCAAGAAAGAATGGAAGAGAAAAAAGAAATTGCAAAATGGGTGAAACAATTAAATCAAGATTATCATGAAGCGAAAGATGGGGGCTATTTGCCAACTTTCTTTAAAGCAGTAGCCGATGCTTTTGAATTTGGAACTTCATTAGAGGAAGTAACAAGTTATGCTTACTATGGTACGTTAAGTGATAATTATAGACTGATTGATTTTAAAGATATTGAGGTAGATGGTTTTGTCTTCATGAATTATGAGAAAATTACCAATAACTTTACCGCTAATCCTAAAAAAACTGCTTTAACGAAGATTTCTACTAGGCCAGTTGGAACTTTTCGAGGGTTGACAAATCGTTACGAAACGTATTTAAAACTTTTTGAACAAGGAAAGAAAGATTATGAAAACCTTTTAGTGAAGAAAGAGAAAAGTAGACAGAGAAGTTCGTTTTTTTCTAAAATTTCTGCTGGTTTAAGCGTCATTGCAGCGATTATTTTACTTCTAGTTAACATTTCCGCTTTTCAAGATGGGTTGGGTACGTTTATTTTATTTTTGTTTATGGTTGATTCTTGGGCAGTACCAGTTGTTTTGTATTGGGTTGTTTCTGCTTTTTCTGATGTTAGCTATTATGCTAGGAAGAAAAAGTAAATGGAAAAAGAGTAATTTAGATAAAGCTTCTAAAATACTCTTTTTTGATGCTATTTTTTAAATATTTTTATTTTTTTGAAAGAATCTAATTTCTTTTGTAACTCAAATTTATTGCTCATGGTGTAATATTCGATATCTAAGTTTTTAAAAAATGCTTTCTGTTGTTTTAGTCTTTCTTTTTGCTCTCGTTGAGCTTGTATTAGCCGTTGCTGAGCTTGTTTTAGTCTTTCTCGAGCTTGTTTTAATCTTTCTTTCTGTTCTTGTTGGGATTGTTTCCGTTTTTCTTGTCCCATTTGCCCATTCCCATTACTATATTGTTCATAAAAATACTCATTAAAGAAATGCTAAAGGTCCTCAGAGTTTTGGGTATGTGTGTAGCTGCCATTTGTATTTGTTGTTGTATTGTTGAATGATGTTTGGTCTTGTTCTCTTCTCAAAGTAGCATCGTATTGTTTTTTACTTTGTTCATCGCTCAATGTATTATACGCTAATGTGATTTGTTGCATCATATCGGTAGTGTCTTGTCCAGGATTATTGTCTGGGTGGTATTTTCTTGCTTGTTTATAGTAGGCTTTTCGTATTTCTTCTAGAGTTGCATTAGAAGTTATTCCTAGTATTTCGTAGTAGTTTTTCATGTTTATCCCTTTCTTTTGTTTTATTATACTGTAGCATAAATATAGTTGATTTTTAAACTAAAGAAAAAGATTACGTTAATCAATTATTTAATCGCTTTATCTATAAGAATGATTCTAAAAAGATGAATATATTAAGAAATAAGGCGAATTGTTATTTGGAAGAAAGACTACAATAATAGAAATAAAAAAACTTACATAAATAAAAAAAATGTGTTATGATTGCATAGGCAGAAATGCTATAGATATTAAAATATTGACAAGAATAGGTAATAATTGGAAACATTCGGTTACGAAGGAACAACACTTTTAATTGTCAAATAGACAAGAAAGGAGTGTTAAGATGCCTAAGACAAAATTTCAAGATTTTATTTATACAATCATTATGGTTATCCTTATGGTTTATGGCATGGTTTGTTACAATGTTTCTTTGAATGTAGGCGGAATGCAAAATTTTGTGTTTTTGGAAGCATTTAAGGAATTACCAATTATGGGGACTATTGCTTTTTTACTGGAGTTTTTAATTATTGGAAAACTTGCTCAAAAATTAGCTTTTCGTTTGGTCAATCCTAAAGAAGACAAACCGATTTTTGTTGTCCTTGCGATTTCTTCGATGATTGTATGCTTGATGTGCCCAATTATGAGCTTTATAGGATGCTTATTGTTTGGCCAAGTTACAATTGATACGTTTATTGCTAGGTGGTTACAGACATTTGTCTTGAATTTCCCGATGGCTTTTTTCTATCAGATTTTTTATGCTGGACCTTTTGTTCGGTGGATCTTCAAAAAAATATTTAGAAATAGCTAAGACTAGAAATTAAAGCGTAGTTACAGGCAATTCATTAAAGGTAGTATGTTTAAATGACATGCTGCTTTTTGTTTTTGTATAAATTATTTTGCCTTTTTAGTGAATAAAATCGGTATATGTATTTTATTTTGATTTATTGATCAATGAACAATTTCTTATTTTTAATTGTTTTTATTTATGATTAAGAATATTCTAGTTTATGCGAAAAAAAACTAGACTTTTCAGTCTAGTTAATATACATATTGGTAGCGACGGGGGGGATCGAACCCTCGACCTTTCGGGTATGAACCGAACGCTCTAGCCAGCTGAGCTACATCGCCATTACAAGCAACGAATTCATTGTATCAAAAAATAGGATGCTTGGCAACTATTTTTTTGATTTTTTTTAAAATTGCTATTGTTTCAACATAGAATAGAGTAGGAGGGATACTGTTGAATTTTATTGTTAAAGATGGAGTCACTAGTCGAAATACACCGGCTAGTAGTAAGAAAGCGCTAGAATTAGCGATACACACTTTAAATGTAGATGGGGTAGAAACGAATGTTTATTTAACGAGGGATGGTTGTCCGATTATTTATTTTAAGGAAGCTATCGAGGGAAGACCAATTATCGAACAAAGTTTTCCGGCTTTACGTGGATATAATTTAGGTAGTAAAGTAAAACGTCATGCGCTTATTCCCTTGCAAGATGCGTTAGATGTATTTAAACATTCTAAGAAGAAATTTATTTTAAATTTAGTTGATCATAAGAAAAATAATCGACAATATGTCGAAGCAATTATCTCGTTAACGACTCAATATCCAGAAGTTAATTTGTATTTAAAAAGTGATAATGAAGAGATTGTTTTACTACTAACGAAAGTGAGACAGCATCATCAAATTGGGGCGGTCATCGATTCCTTCGATTCAAAACTGGGTCATATTCCACTAGATTTTTACTCATTAAAACGGGGTAATTTAGAAGTTCATCAGACACTTCAGGAATTGGCTAAGGGAAAAGTATTTATGATAGAGGAAGTAGATACTTTTCAACAACTTCAAGAGATTGAACAGCAATTTCACGATTACTTGAGCCAAATACATTGTATTTCTACTTCTTTTTTAAGATAGATTTTATCTATTATATTTTGAATAAAAAACAGGATCGCTTTTCTTTCTTTCCTATGCTATAATAAGGATAGGTAAGTGTGGTGATAACATGTTTAAGAAAGTGATCTTGTTTTCTTTATTTTTATTTATGATGATTTTTCCTATGTCAGTGTTTGCTTTAAACGAAGTAAATGTTTATTTCTTCTATAGTCCAACTTGTAATATTTGTAGTCAAGAAAAAGCTTTTTTAGAAGCATTACAACAAAATAAATATCCTAATTTACGAATTTATTATTATGATACTTCAGAAGATAAAAACTTGGCTTTAATGAATCAAGCTAAGGAACTTTACCAAGAAACGACTAATGGTGTTCCTTTTACGATTATTGGGGATAGTGCATTCGCAGGATTTTCCCAAGGAAGGAAATGTTCTATTCAGAAAGATATCTATCAGTATTCTTATCATGCCTATGAAAATAAATTTGGGACAACGATTAGTGGAACAAGCTATCGTACAGATTTAGAAGGGGATGTTGAAGAGAACGATGGCGAAGAAGATTACATGATTGAAGAAAATCCTGGTGGTACGATAACAGAAAATCAAACTACTGAAGAAAAAGAATCTCTATTTGATAACTCTAAATTTAGATCGAGTATGATTCTTGTTTTATGTGGTGTGATTCTAGGAATTATCGTTTTATTTCTTACGTTCTTTGAGAGGAGGAATCGACATTGACTTGGTTTATTGTAGGATTTGTTGTTTTATTACTTATTATTGTTTGTTGTGTGTTGTGGATTTTTCAGCTTACTAAGCAAGAAAAAGAGTATATGGAAGTTTCTAATCAATATCTAAAAGAAATTGGCAAGAGTTATACGAAAGAAGAGTTTAGTGTGGCTATTTTTGAATTATATCAGAATATTATTCAAGCCGTTCAGGAGGAAAATTATTCTTATTTGCGAGAAATTTTATCAGATGAAGTTTACAATAGTTATCTTTTGGCTATTAAGAATTCTAAAGAGCGTAACGCTAAGACGATTGTAGAAAATATGAATCCGATTTTTAGTAAGTTGATTAGTTTAGTTATCAAAGATAATATGGAGATTGCGAAAGTCTGGTTGAAAGTAAGTTATCATGAATATATTATTGATACTACTCTTCTTAATGCGGATGAGTTAGGAATGAAGCAGGAACCCCGAGTAATTGGTGGTAGTAGAACAAAACTATTAGAAAAAGAATATATTTTAACTTTAGTAAAAACGAGAACGGAAAAAGAAAGCGTCGTTTGTGCGAACTGTGGATATGTGACAAATCTTGTGACAAGAAATACTTGCGTTCGATGTGGAGCGAATATTGTCAGTAGACATTATCATTGGGTATTGGTCGCTAAAGAGGAGACTCATACGAGTAATCGATAATGTTAACTAAGCAGGAAATATATGTAAAACTAGGATATCGTGGGGAATATACTAAGGAAGTAAAACGACGGTTTCGGTTGTTGTGTAAACGCTATCATCCTGATGTTAATCAGGGTGATGATCGGACGATGAAGCTCCTTAATCAGGTAAAAGAAGAAATTGAACAAGCTGAAATTCATCACGATAAGAAAACGCGGGATGTTTATCCTTCAAAACAAGAAGAAACCTATTCTTCAGAACCAAATTCTTCTCGTGATTTAGAAAGGGAAAATGTATTTCAACTTGTTCCTAAAGAGGTATTGGAACAAAAAATTAAACAGTTAGAAGAAAAGTTGGCAGTCATTGCGAAAGAATTGGCTAGTAAAGGTAAGAAGATTCATGAGATGTATCAACGATATAATGAACTGTTAGGATTAATTGAAAAAGATAAGATGGATATTGAACATTTAAAGCAAAAAAGTACTAAATATAGTAATCAATTATTTTTATTTCTTGGTATTTTAGCTGGACTCTTTTTTACGATTTTGTTTTTTGGTATAATATTAGGTATCCTGTATGGGTATTATCAGAATATTTATTTTTGGTTAGTATTGATTGTTTTTATCGTGGTTGGGATAGTTTCTTTTCATTATTTTATTCGCATCTTTAATAAGAAACGATTGGTCGATATTAACATTAGTACTTGTTATGCGACTAAAAATGAGCGAATGTTAGAATCATTTCGGTTACAAGATAGGATTATGGCAACGGAAGAAGAATATAGGGAATTAAAGGAAAATCGGAATAAATATGCTGGGGATAGGCAACTTTATTATTACGAGATTTCTAAAAAACAAGAACGATTCGTACAGAGAACCAAAACGAAAAAATATAGTTCTAGGAGGTAGTCATGAAAGATATTTTAGCTTATGAAAGCAAAGGAAAAGTACGGAATTTTTGGTTGAATAATCGCATGTTTAAACAAAATTTAGTGACAACACTAGTTTCACTAAAACGAAAATACGAACGAGAAAAAGAAAGAATTCTGCGTGATCAAACCAAAAATAAAGTGATTCCTCTAGAAGAATATAAAGAACGATGCGAAGAATTAGATCAAGAGTTTGGAGAGATTCGCGAGCTGTTGATGATAGGAGAAGAATGTTATCAAGCCGTAGATGGTTTTTCTGGTTATGATGGTACTTATTGTTCGCAACCACAAAAAAAGAAGTCCTTTCGTTGACTTCTTTTTTTAATATAGTTCACTTTTTAATAGATCGATGTTGTCATTCATTAGTGAAATGTAGTCTTCTTTGTTATCCCGCTCGGTATCTGTGATGTTGTCTAAGCGTTTAAAGGTTAGGGTAGTGATTCCAGTATCTGTGATGAGTTGATTTAAGCTATCACTGTTTTTGGTTTTATCTAATAGGATAATATGACGAACGGTTTGGTTTTCTATCATTGCTTTGACATCAGAAATTGTTTTTTCACTAACGGGATTAGTACTATCATCTAAAGAGATAACGGTAAATCCGTACTTTTCTAAGAATTTTAACGCATCGTTGTTAACGACGATAGTTTTTCTCGTAGCATTTTCGGCTGTTAATTTAATTTCAGCATCTAATTCGGAAAGAGTGATTTTGATTTCTTCATAGGCACTATCAATTTCTTTCTTTAAATAACTATTGGTGATGTATTCATTTAATCCTGTTTTGATGTTTTGCGTAATCATTAGTAAATTAGAGGGGTTTAACCACAATTCTTCTTCGCCATAAGTAGTTTCCATTCCACTAGTTGCATCGATAATCATCATATCATGATTGTAATCCAATAATTCTAACGCAATATCTTTATCATCGCTTAATCCATTATAAATAAATAATTCTTTATTACTGTAGTCTTTAATCTGTTTATCATTTAATGAATAAGTAGAAATATCTGTACCATCAGGATAAATGGAATTGACTAATGAGTGTTCTCCGTAAAGAAGATTAGTTACGTATTCATAAGGGTAAGCCGTCGTTACAATTTCAATTCCTTCCAAATTATCTCTTTTAAAACAACCAGAACTAAGTACTAAGACAAATAAGCCTAATATACTTAATTTTATTAATTTTTTCATTTTTTTCTCCTTTCCAATATGGGAACTGGATCATAACCACTTGTCCCAAACGGATTACAACGTAAGATTCTACGAAAGGTTAAGTATCCCCCTTTCCAGAAACCATATCGTTTAATGGCTTCTATTCCATAGTTGGAACATGTCGGAATATGACGACAGGTATTGTGCCAAGGACCGGGGATCAATTGGTAAATCTTAATGAGTCCAAGTGCGAAATATTTCAAATAATTCTCCATAATTCCATTTTACTATGTTTGGATAAATAAAACAAGTTCTAGTTATTTTTCATTTGGTCTTTGGTTGATGGACAGGATTATTTGAGTTTATCTTTTGATTATTATTGTTTCCGGTATCACATCTTTAGATATTTTTTTCTTTTTTTGTATACTTTTCCTATTAAAAATAAGCAGAATGTTTAAAGACGTCTTATATTTTCCTATTCAATAAACTTGATTAATCTTTCGTTTTGTAGTAAGATGTTAAATGTATTTGGAACTTTGTCTTATTTAAAATGAATAAATGGAAAGAGTGGTGAAGAATGGATAAATTGTTTCAAAAGTTAGGAATTGTTCCTAGCAATAAAGATTTATATCGACTTGCTTTTTCGCATTCTTCTTATGTGAATGAACGACATTTAAAAGCAGATTATGAGCGTTTAGAGTTTTTAGGAGATGCGGTTTTAGATTTAGTAGTTAGTGATTATTTATATCGACATTCTGATAAAAAAGAGGGCGATATGACGAAAATTAGAGCAAGTTATGTCTGTGAAAATGCTTGTTTTCGTTATGCGTCAGATTTAGAATTTAGTAATTATATTAAAGTAGGACATGGTGAAGAATTAGAAGGTGGTAGGTACAAGAAAGTCATCTTGGCCGATATTTTTGAAGCCTTCATGGGGGCTATTTATTTAGATTTAGGTTATGATACAGTAAAAAAGGTATTATTAGATATTGTTGTACCTTATATAGAAGATGAATCTATTACTTTTTTTCATGATTATAAAAGTGCTTTACAGGAGTTTATTCAAACAGAACAAAGAACACTTCAGTATAAAGTAATCAAAGAAGAAGGTCCACCACATCAACGTACTTTTACGGTTCAAGTTAGTGTTGATGATATTATTTATGGAACAGGTTCTGCAAATAGTAAAAAAGAAGCAGAACAAGAAGCAGCAAGAAGTGCTTTAGAGAAACTTGCTCGTTAAAAAATTTAGGGGTAGATTATGGGAAAACAACAGAAAAAGTTTAGAAAAAAATTGGACATGTATCGTACGCTTACAGAGGATGATCGTGCCTATTTAATTGAAACTTTATTCTTAGCAACGTCTAATCCCTTATTTTTTAATGATCCATTATTTCAAAATCAATATACAGTTTTGGCTAACTATCAAAATTGGTTGATTGAGGAATTAAATCGACTAAAAATAAAGAAAATTTCTAGTAAAAAGTGGCGGATGTTGAAAGAAGTTTATGTACTCCAACAAGAAATGGCAAATCAATTAGTTGATTATGTTGAGCTTAATTGTGTAGATCCTTTTGAGTATGTCGAACAAGAATTAGAGGATAGCGAGTCAGATTATGCCAATTATGTTCAGTTATTAAATAAAAAAGTAAAACAATATCAAAAAAAGAAAAGAGGAGGAAAAAATTGAGTAAAATTAGAATAGTAGCCTTAGGTGGCTTGAATGAAAATGGAAAAAATATGTATGTTGTCGATGTTGACGATCAATTTTTTGTTTTTGATGCAGGATTAAAATTTGCGACTTCAAAGATGCTGGGAGTAGATTATATTATTCCTAATCTTGATTATTTGATTCAAAATCGAAAGAAGATTCGGGGAATTTTCTTAACTCATGGGCACGAAAGTAATATGGGGGCAATTAGCGATGTGTTACTTGCTTTACCAGAAGTTAGTGTCTATGCGACAAAGTTTACAATGGAAATAGTAAAGAACGAATTAAAAGAAGCAGGGATTGAACATGCTAGATTAAAAGAAATTCGTCCTCATGCCAAAATTGATTTTGGTAATGATTTAGTGGTTTTTCCAATTAGTGTAACTCATTCGATTCCGGATGCGGTATGTTATGTTCTTTATACTAAAGATGGTGCAATTGTCTATACTGGGGATTTTGTTTTTGATTCGACGATGATGGGTAACTACAAAACCGATATTGGTAAACTTGCTTATGTTGGAAAACAGGGTGTACTTTGCCTACTTTGTGAATCATTTTATGCGGAAAAGCAAGGTCATACTTCGCCAAATAACCGAGTAAGTGATTTTATTCGCGAAGTGTTGAATAAGAATGAGGACCGAATTATCGCGACCATTCTTCCTGCCCATATTTACCGAGTTCAAGAGATTTTCAATGAGGTAATGAAAACTCATCGTAAGATTGTCGTTATGGGAAAAGGATTACAGGAATTAATTCATAAAGCAATCGAATTAAAATATCTTACGATTGATCAAGACCGAATTGGCGATTTATCGAATTTATCGGATAAAGGAGTAGTTGTCTTAATTTCTGATGAAAAGGAAAAACCATTTGCAAATTTGGAAAGAATTATTCGGGGCTTCGATAAATATATTAAGTTGAAAGAGACCGATACGATTTTTATTACTGAACCAAGTTATGAAGGAATTGAAAAAAGACTTGCTTTGGTGATGGATGATATTGCGAAAGCGAATGTCAATGCAGTTTGTTTATCTAGTAAAAAACATTTATTGCATCACGCTTCACGCGAAGATCTAATGTTGATGATTAACTTGATGAATCCAAAATATTATTTTCCGGTTAAGGGTGAATATCGTCATCAATATATGAATGCGGAAGTGGCAGAAGAACTCGGCATTAAAAAGGAAAATATTTTGTTGAAACAAAATGGAGATGTCGTTACTTTCTTAAATGGAGAATTAGTAGATACTAAAGAACATATTGATATCGATGAAGTATTAATCGATGGTAAAAATCAAGGTGATATCGGAGAACTTGTCTTAAAAGATAGGGAAATGTTAGGGGAAAATGGGATTGTCATTATCAGTGCGACATTAGATCGGGCGACGAAAAAGATTTTGGCCGGTCCAGAGATTGTGACACGTGGTTTTATTTTTGTAAAAGATAATTTGGATTTGATTGCGGAGACTAAGCGTGTTTCTCAAGAGATTATCGAACGAAATACAAACGAAGAGAATCATCGGGTCGATTATACAAAAATTAAAAACGAAGTACGCGAATCTCTTGGTAAATATTTTTATAAAGAGACAGAATGTAAACCGATGATTATTACCGTAATTCAAGAAGTGTAACGAAAACAGGGGGAAATATGACAAAACAACAAATACAAAAATGGTTTTCGACTGAAGAGCCAATTCGATTTTATTATGCGGGCAAATGGTATGCTTTTTTCCGAGTAAGTAATGGCTCTTTTCTTTTTATCTTCGAAGTGGAGGATGAAAACTATAAATTTATTACTACTGAGGTTTATAAAGAATTAACGGATTATATTGCTTCTTCTAAGATGGACGAAGTAACTAATACTTTGCAACGAGAAATTGCCGAGTGCTTACTTTATGATGATATTTATCGTTATGAAGATAATTTTCTTCAAGAAACGATGCCGATAGATAAGAAGAAACAATTTCATCAATATAAAAAATTTGGATTGATTGCGGGTTTGACTTTTGCTTTAGGTAGTATAAGTATTTTGGGAATTAAAGCGCACCAAGAGAAACTTTATCGTGATTCGTATCCGTTTTATCAAGAAATGCTAGATCACTTAGAAGTAGATGATAGAAGCATTCATGAAATTTTGGTCAGTAGAATTGAAGATAGTTTAACAGAAGAAGAAAAGGAAAAATATAAAGAGAATATTTTGGCGCTTGATCAATATGCTCTTTTTATCCATCGTTGTGAAGAATTTTACGAAAAACTAGATGATAATAGTAAACGTCTTTTTAAAGATAAACTTCAAAAGGTAGAAATTCGTTTAGCATTAGAACCATTAGAAGATACCTCACTTTTTTATTCAGTAGGGTATGACCGTGGCAGACAAGCGAATGGTGGTACGATTTATTTTGATGCTCTTCATTATGACTATCCTCGTTATTGCTTAGAATTATCTTTATGTGCGATGTTAGAGGACTGTAGCTATGAATATTCTCTGTCTGGTAGGTATTATGCTTCAGAGGATTTTACGGAGAATCGTCATGAAAGAAATTATTTTAATTTTTCTTATTATAATAAATTTAAACATACAGTGCATGTTTAAATTCTAGGGCATTTCCCCGCTGCTTGCAGCGTATGGCCGAACGTAGTATGATAAATACGGAGTGAGGGCGATGCCTATGAGTGAAAGTGAATTT
>DVKF01000063.1 GCA_018716115.1 Candidatus Alloscybalousia intestinigallinarum | reverse complement strand
CATTCTGATCAAGGTTCCGTATACTCTTCAAAGAAATTCAATGAATCCCTTCCCCTTCATCATATCATACATTCCATGTCTAAGCCAGGAAAACCTACTGAAAATGGTGCGATGGAAGCCATTAACGGTTGTATAGTGATAAACAAAAAGTAGACAACTGAAGGGAAATACCGAAATAAAAAAGAAAGCTAATTTATATTAAATTAATCTTTCTCAATTGCTTGCTGATAATTCTTATTTACCTCATCGTAATTAATCTTTTCTAATAAACCTTGGATATAGGTTCT
Organism: Candidatus Alloscybalousia intestinigallinarum; assembly: GCA_018716115.1. Lineage (GTDB taxonomy): Bacteria > Bacillota_I > Bacilli_A > RF39 > UBA660 > Alloscybalousia > Alloscybalousia intestinigallinarum. The sequence goes on along the minus strand of DVKF01000063.1, from coordinate 24,808 downwards.
ACGATTATTTCCATAATCGACATAATAGGCATGTTCCCATACATCAATAGCTAAAATTGGTGTATAAAAGAAAGAATATGGGGAATCTTGATTAGGCAAGTTCATAAGTAATAACTCCCCTATTGTATTTACCGCTAGAAATACATAACCTGATCCAGCTAAACCATCTGCATAGTTTAGTATTTGTGATTTAAATTTTTCGATACTACCAAACTTTTGAATTAAAGCATTTTGTAAGGGCTCAGGAATTTCCTTTTGATTAGGTGTTAAAGAATTAAAATACATTTCATGATTAACAGCACCACCGGCATTATATAAGATTTCATCTCTATCTTGTAATGGAAAGGCATCGATATTTTGGAAAATACTCGTGATTGGATAATGATAAGAGAAATTATTTTTTTGAAGTACGGTATTTAACTTTTTCAAATAACGCAGATAATGATCTTGATAGTGTCTACGCATGGTCTGTTCAGAAATAACTGGCTCTAGGTCTTGAAATTCATATTTCAATGATATTGGTTGATACATTTAATCACTCTCCAGTTTATTTTATGAAATTGAGCACAAAAAAAGAAAGGAAATCAATGTTATCCATCCATTTTCTTTCTTTTTACTTTATCTAATGACTCTATTGTTTGTTTTACCTCTGTATCTGCAAAACTACCATTTCCTAAGTTCATTTTTAACCACTCAGCTATTGTCACATTATAATATGGTCTTTCACTTTCAGTATCAATGATTTGTTTTAAGTGTTGGTAAGTCTTTATTTCATCTTCTGTCAATTTAAATTTGGAAACCGTTAAACTTTGAAGTCCTTCTTGTGCCTTTTCTAATGATGAATAAAAATCTTCTAAAGATTGTGTTAAATCAATGTCATCAGAAGCTATAAAAGCGGCTAATTGCTCTAAATCTTTATTACCATCAATCGCTTGAAAAACAGGATATCCTCCTATCTGTCTACATAAATGAAATTTTAGTAAAATTTTACCTACTAGATTTCCAGCTTGTAGTTTTCTTAAATTTTCTGTTGTATTATCCATATCGTAATCGTACATTTTTCATCCCCCTAATACTAGATTTATCATATTATAGTTAGCTTGTCAAACGTTATTAATATATTTCTTGACTGGAGCGAATGTTTTTCGGTGACAATCTAAAATTCCATATTTTTCTAACGCTTCTAAATGTTTTTTGGTTCCATAACCTTTATGAGCAGCAAATCCATATTCGGGATATTTTTTATCTAATTCTCTCATCATTCTATCTCTAGTTACTTTAGCGATAACACTTGCGGCCGCAATGGAAATACTTTTGGCATCTCCTTTAATAATCGAAGTATGAGGAATCTTTAAGTCTTCTAATTTCATCGCATCGATTAAAACATGTTCTGGTTTAATTGGACTTTTCTCAATTGCTTCGTACATTGCTAGTTTAGTGGCTTCATAAATATTTACTTCATCGATTACTTTTTCGCTTTTCTCACTAACCGAAACACTTAATGCGTGTTCCATGATATAGTCATAAAACTTTTCTCTCTTTTTTTCTGATAGCTTTTTAGAATCCGTAAGTCCCTCTAAAACAAAATCTTGGGGTAAGATTACACAGGCAACAACAACTGGACCAACTAATGGTCCTCGCCCTACTTCATCTACTCCAGCGATTAAATTTATCCCTTCTTTTTGGAGTTCTTTTTCATACTGATATAAATCTACTTTTTCCATTATTTATTAACCTTCATTTCTAATTCTTCCGCATTAATCATATTTGCATCATTATATGTAGTATTCTGTAAATTTAATGCTTTTTCTACGTAATTTCTAGAGATTTCTTTTTCTCTCCAATTGAACCATCCGTTATAACAGCCATATACTTCTTCATCAGTAACTGTACCGTACTTTTGCTTACATAAATCGATAATATCTTTTAGCAAAATAGCACAAGCTTTAATATTTGTTTCATCATCGTAGAGAATGTTCTCTTGAGTTGTATTTAATTGCTCACAAATCGACGGAATATTTACCTGGTTGATCTGCATCATTCCATAATCACTACTACTACTGATTACCCCATGATTATCGAATTTACCATCGGATTCTACATCGGCAATTGTCATCAAATAGCGATAAGGTACTTGATATTCTTCTGCGACTTGTTTAATTATTCTTTGGGTATCTAAATCCATATTGGGTTGATTATATACCATTTCTACTGGTTCGTTTTCCACATAACTATTCAGTTGATTCATTATTTCTTCCATAGAAAAAGCGGAAGATGACTCAATCGTTTCTTCTTTTGTAGAGGTAGGATTAAGGGGTATTGATTTACCTAATGCTTTTTCGTTATCTAATGCAGAAAAAGATAATGCAGTTAGTGCTAGACTACTACATACACCGAGTACTGTTCCAACAACCACTTTACTTCTGCCTTTCGTAATTAATTTCTCAGATGCTTTAGAATAGTGAGCCACTTCGATTGGTTCAGTAGCGCGAAGATAAGCTCGTTTGAACACTTTAGAAAACAGCGGTAATTTTCTCAACTCAGAATATTGATTAAAACAAATTTTTCTATTTAAATGTTTTTCTGGGGGTAAGCAAAAGGTTAAACAATCCTTCTTTAAATAGACATGTTCTATTTCTTTTTCGCTTCCCTTTAACATCTGGCTTAATAATTCTTCGTTACGAATTATACTTTCTTCTAATACTTGTTTATTTCTTTCATGTTGAAGTAAAAAACCATCTTCATGTTTTAATTTAGAGATATAGACTATTTCTTCACCCATATTTATTCTCTCCTTGTCTTGTTTATTCTTCTTTTAATCGATCTACGGTAATTGGTCCAAAATTATTTTCTTTCATGTCACGTAATATAATTTGGTAAGTTTTTTCATAATCGATTATACCACCTTTTTTTAGTGCTCCTCTACGTTTGGCAATTTCTTCTAAGGTATTTTCTTCACTATCTAGGCTTGTCAATTTATAGCGTTCCTTTAAACGCTCTGGGTATAATCTCTTTAATAAATCGATTACGAACATCGCTAACATTTCAGGATCGACTAATTCTTCTTTGATTGAAGATAGGCAAGCTAATATTTTGGCCTGATATTGATCATCTAATTTTGGCCATAATATACCTGGTGAATCTAAAAGTTCTATTCCTTGTCCAATTCTTATCCAACTTAGGTTTCTAGTTACACCTGGACGATTTCCGGTACTAACTACTTTTTTCTTTACTAGACTATTAATCAATGTACTCTTTCCTACATTGGGTGTTCCGATTACTAAAGCTCTAATACTTCTTGGTTTTAGTCCTTTTTTTATTCGTAGTTGTTGCATTGGTTCTAGGAGTCTATTACTTTCTTTGATGATTTTATCTGTTGTTCCTGACTGATTTAGCATAACTGGAATTACACTATAGCCTTGTTCTTCATAATTTTTCAAAATCTTATCGGTTTCTTCTTTGTCACAAAGATCATATTTTGTAACCACTAATATTCTAGGCTTGTCCTTTAATAAAGAATCAATATCTTTTACTTTAGAACTAAGTGGCATCCTAGCATCTACTACTTCGTAAACGATATCGATAAGATCAATCTTTTCTTTAATTTCCCGTCTTGCTTTTGCCATATGACCGGGATATGAGTTGATATTTCCCCTTTGGAAACCTTTTTCTTCATTAGCCATTACTATCACTTCCTTGTTTTAAATCTATCTCATTATACCATACTTTTTCATTAAAAAGAAAAAGTAGAATAAATCTACCCTATAAATTATCATTTATTACAACTTCTTGCTACTATGGGTTCTCGATAGTCCCTCATTTTTCCAACCACTTGATTATATTCTTTTAATGCTTCAGAGGATTTTCTCAAACACTCAACATTACCGTATCCAAATGCAGCATAAGACGCATTCTTTATAACTCCAAGACGTTTTACTAAATAAAATAAATTTTTAATTTGATTATCGTTAATATATTCATCAAAAATTCTTTTTGAAAATTCTTCATTTAATGCTCGCTTATCAAACTCATTCATTACTAAATTTCTATCATCTATTTTTCCAATTCCTCTTAAAGTTCTTGCAAAATCAATAGTAGGTAATTGAAATTCACCATAATAATCAAAATTGGTTTCAAATGGTTTTCTACTAAATAACTTAGTAGAACATAGAGACATACCGGGTCTTAATTTGGAACTAAAATAATAAGTAATATTTTCAGCCCTATCCTGTGTTGTCGCCTCATCTACCAAACTAAATCCATCATACATCAGTTCCCTATCTTCATTGGAACAGTCAATACCATTTAAAATCGGAATTAACTTTTTCATCCATTTTGAATTTTGAATATGGCCTAATTCATGACATATATATAATCTAGTCCTTTCATCAGATGATAATCTTTGACTTGAACGCAATTGTGGGTTTATATATAAAACTTTCTCAGAACTACTATACTGTCCATATAGTCCTCTTTTTTCTGGAGGAAAGACCGTAACAATTTTTAAATCATCTATCAAATTCTTAAATATAGAAAGAAATTCGCCGTTATTAAATTGATAAAAATAAAATAAATAATCCCCAATATATCCCAACGATTCCTCTATTTTTTCTATGTCAATTCTTTGTGTCCCTGTCGAATTGTTTCTAGTATATCTTTTTAAATACAACTCCAAACTTCTATCATATAACTGATTAATGTAATCATTAACAAAATCAGTATAATTACCAAATTGATTTTTAGTTTTATATTTTCCATTATTAATTCTGTTCATTTTTTACTTTTCCTTTCTTTAAACTTTCTCAAAAAAGGTACTATTTGTCTATTCTTCGCATTTTCTAATTCTTGTTCTTTATAATCATTTTTAAAGATATAAAATCAAAAATATAAGGATCTTTTATAATATAATTAGCTAAATCAGAATTATCTTTAGGCAATGTTAATTCAAAATTATTATCACTTGTATCAATCCTCAAATGATAATTTAATTCAATTTGATGAACGAGCATTGCTCTTCCCCAACCATTTTTTATTATTCCTTGTAAATAAATCTTTCTAATTTCTTTATCTTTTGCTTTACCCATTAAGACTACATTATGTCCCCACGGAACTTGTGCAACAAGTTGTTGCACAAGTTTGGCTTCTTTATATTCCGTATAAAATTTTTTCATATATTTTAAGTTTCTCACAGAATAACCAGTAGAGTAGCATTTGGATATTCTAATTTTAGTTCTCTGGCAACTTCATCGATAAATTCATTACCATATTCATAATTATCATACAAAATTTTACCAAGTCTAAAGTATAGTCCAATTAAGCTGTGATTTACCTTGCATTGCAGTTTTTATTTGGGATGCTTTTATATCTGATTTTATAATATTAATAATTTGTTTAATCTTCTAACATAATATCATCTCTCTTTTCAAAATATTATGCGGAGTTACACCTATGCAGTACCAAGCAAAATAATCTCCCCGGTTAATAAAATTAGCTCATTTTGTTAGTTTTGTCATTTTTTTAGAAAAATATATAAGTTCCAAGTGCTTACAAGCACCTTATTTATAAGGATTTCATGAGGAATTGAATAAATCGGATATCGAGCAATTCATATTTGTTGAATTTTACCAATTCTCCATTTATATCACTTCTTTTTTTATAAGCTCAAATTTAATATTTATGTATCGATAATTTGTTTAAAAAATTCTTCTAATTTTTTATGTGTATAATCTATTCCTATACATGTAGCGCCAGATTTTTTTGTTAGTTTTTCATGTACATTTCTATTGTAAATAGCTCTATCATCTAATATTAGATAATCGCCATGTCCCGAACCATCATTTGATTTTTCTTCAGTTGTAACAAAAGAATGACAAATAGCATTTCTCAGATTTCTTATAGTAATCGTTTCAGAAAAGTTTTCAGTAATTTTTGGAACTATATATTCTTCTCCTGGAGTTTCAAGTTGATCAGAAGTAATATATGGAATAAGAAGATAAAGTGCTATAATTTCTTTCACTCCATTTACTTCAAGAACACTTTTGTTTCCTGCTAAAACCGCTATCGCAATATCGGCCATAAATTTAGCGTGTTCATTATATTTTTTTATTATATTTTCTTTTTCTTTGTTCATTTAGATCTTATCCTTTTTGCTTTATATATCCTATTATAAAAAATCTCTTTCTTCTTCTCTATCTATTTTTATTAATTTTTGAAAATGAACCTAAGATAATTCGGTCGGCAGTGCCGACCATGTTGGATACATTTCATAAAATCTTCGTATTCTTCTAATACTTACTGAAGAAAAAAACACTTCCAAATTCTTTGATTAATTTAGAAGATAAAGCATCAATTATCTTTTTTCTATAACCTGCCTTTGTACTATTTTTCGATAATTCATAAGTTATTTTACCGACATTCCAATATACTTTTGTCATTAATAATGATGAAATCATTATATTTTTCATGTTTAATTTAGCAACAAGTTGTTGCCGTTTTGCATTATCTACATATCTTGTGAAAAACAGCCCCATGTCCTTATATTTGTTTCATTTTCATTCCTTTCTAGCTTGATAAATTATTTTAGTATAATAAGCTATGTGGAATTAATTATAAAATTAATAACAGTGGTTAACATGCCATTATTCATAAGTTCCTCGCTTTATTCATTTTTTTAAACGACTATAGCCATTTTTTATATCACCTGTCTTTGCTTATTTTTTCATTATTACTCGCTCTTTTAAAGGTAATATTTCTTGTATCTTTTCATCATTTATAATATTTGCTAATTCAATGGATGCTTTTAGAAGAGATTCTAAATCAGTATAAGGTTTTTGATGATAATCTGTTTGATATAGCCAATCTAGATATTTTATTTTTGATGCATCATCTGGTCTTCCATAAATTACTTTCCCACTATGTAACCAATATCCAAATTCTACGTTTGTAGTGAAAGCTGGCATATCCGGTAATTTTCTAGGTACCCAAAATAAAATTACTGTTGCGCTCGTTAATGCCTCTCGTTCCCACATTGCTTGATCTACATAATCTTCTTTTGGTTTCCAAGTAGAATATTCTGGTACATAAATAATACCATCAAAATCCAAATTTTTTAATGTTTGACAAGCTTCTGTTCGCCACGAGATAGCGTTTTCTCCCCTTGGAGTAGGTCCTGCTAAAAATATAGACTTTTTTCCTTTTATCACTTCTTGATCTGAATAATTAATTATCATATTACACCTTCCTTATATATCTATATAAATGAATAAAACTGTGTATGATTATTTATGAATTTATACTAATAGAACCATTATTTATTTTGTCAATAATTGCTTTTGCTCTTGATTCCATAGTTGGCAAATTATTTAAAGCAAAAAATTTTAATTGCTTACTTTCATTATCGTTTATATGTAATTTGCCAGTATAATTTATTACCTTAAATAAGACAATAACTGTACACATTTTATCTCCATTTGGATACTCAAAATAATCATCTTTTCCGGATAATACTGCGATCAATTCCAATTCGTCAGCTCTAATCCCTGTTTCTTCCTTTAATTCTCTTATTGCAGTTTCCTCAATGGTTTCGTACAGTTCCATAGAACCACCCGGTATTCCCCAAGTGTTTGTATCGTTTCTCAAATTAAGTAATATCTCATCTCTATCATTAAAAACTAATGTAGTCGCACCTAAACCAATTAATGGCTCGTGTCCTACATACTTTCTCAAATCTGTTATATACCCCACATATTCACATCCTTTAATATTTTTAACTGTCTTTATTAGTCTTTTATCCCTTGCAATTACTTTCTCGCCTTAAATCTATTTCATTATATCATAAATCCTAGTCAAAAGAAAAAGTAGATATTTCTTTATTTTGCAAATTACTACGTTTAAATATCTACTTTTCTAAATTAAAATCTATTTTTTATTATATAAAGTAAAGTCAAAATTGATGAAGTAGAAATTCTAGAGAGTAACAATTGAAAACAACGAAAATTTTCTTTTTATTCTAAATATCTACCGGTAATACTTTCTTTAGTGTCCTTTATCTCTTGGACACTCCCCTTAGCTACAACTTCTCCACCAAGATAGCCACCTTCTGGTCCCATGTCAATAATATAATCAGAATTTTTAATTACATCTAAATCATGTTCAATTACAATGATTGTAGCACCATTATCGATTAATTTTTGAAATACCGTTAATAGTGTTTTAACATCTTGAGGGTGAAGTCCTATGCTAGGTTCATCAAAAATAAATATACTTCCATCTTGTGTTTTTCCAATTTCAGAGGCAAGTTTTAGCCTTTGTGCTTCTCCTCCAGATAGTGCAGGTGTTGCTTCTCCAAGAGTTAAATAGCCAATTCCTAAATCAATTAAAATTTGTAATTTATCTTTTATTTTTTTATTGTCTTTAAATACGTCTAATGCTTGTCTTATCGTTAATCCCATTACCTCTTTAATCGAATATTGTTGATAATATATCTCATCTACTTCATGCGAATATCTTGTACCATCACAGCGATCACAAGTCATTTCAATATCTGGTAAAAACTGAACATCCATAGAGATTGTTCCCGTTCCATCGCACGCTTTGCATCTTAGCTTTCCAGTATTATAAGAAAAATCACTTGCGGTATATTCCTTACTTATTCTGCCATATAATTTTCTTAAATCATCAAATACACCTGAATAGGTAGCTACTGTACTTCTTACATTATTTCCTATTGGAGTTGCATCGATTAAATCGATTTTATTTACCCAGTCAGCATTTAATTCTTTGACATGAGATGGCAATAACTCATTATTTAATTTTGCTTTTATTGCCGGATATAAAGATTCAAGAATTAATGTTGTTTTACCACTTCCAGACATACCAGTTATTGTTGTCAACCTACCTTTGGGAATATCTATAGAAAGGGGTTTTACGGTATGGATAGAATCTGTACTTATTCTTAATTTTCCAAGTTCAAATATTTTATCTTTCGCAATGATTTCTCGTATTTTCATTTCTTCTTTATGATTTAAATACGGACCAATTATGGAATTTTGATTTTGGATAATCTCTTCTATTTTACCCATACTGATTATTCTTCCACCTTGGGCACCTGCTTCTGGACCAATTTCAATCATATAATCCGCTGTTTTCAATATTCTTGTATCATGATCGACTAAAACAACAGAGTTTCCATCTTTAATTAACTGTTTCATTAAGTCGATTAATCCATCTACATTTGCGGGATGAAGTCCAATACTAGGTTCATCTAAAACATACATAACCCCAGTTGTTCTGTTTCTTACTGTTCTTGCTAACTGTACTCTTTGTAATTCGCCAGTAGATAATGTGTTACTTGCTCTATCTAAAGTTAAATAGCCTAATCCTAATGAAAGTAAACAATTAGCGTTTATCATAAATTCTTCTAGGATATTTTTGGCCATTTGTTGCACCGATGAATCTAATTCTTCTACTACTTTCGGAAGCCAAATCGTTAGATCTTTTAAGCTCATCTCACATACTTGACTCAAGGTTTTTCCACCCAGTAAAGTGGAATTGGCTTTTTTATTTAATCTTGACCCATGGCATTCTGGACAGGTTTCTTCTTTTAAGAATTTGGAAACTCGACTCATACTTTTTTCATCTTTTACTTTTTTTAACGCATTTAAAACTGTTGCTTTCGCACTATAGTAAGTAAAATCCATTTCTGTAGCGGTTACATTATCTGCTTTTTTAGGACGATAAAAGATGTGTTTTTTCTCCATAGGACCGTCCAAAACAATATCTTGTTCTTCTTTAGTCAAATCTTTAAAAGGAACATCAGTTCTAACTCCCATTGCGCGACAGACATCAGTCATTAAAGACCACATTAAACTATTCCAGGGAGCGACTGCTCCTTCATCTATCGTTAAATTTTTATTGGGAATTAAAGCATCGACATTGACAGTTTCGATTCTACCGGTTCCTTCACAGACAGGACAACCACCAGATGAATTAAAGGCATATTCTTCTGCTCCTAATCCTCTAAATTTTTCATGACAGACTGGGCATTCCAACGGTTCCTCTCTAGCAACATTTATTGTGGCTGGAACAAGATGTCCATTAGGACAAATATAATTCCCACATCGAGAAAATAATAGTCTTATTGAGTTTAAAAGTTCTGTTGAAGTTCCAAATGTCGATCGAATACCTGGAACATTTGGTCTTTGATGTAAGGCTAAAGCACTTGGTACGTGAAGAATACTATCTACTTTAGCTCTTTTTCTTTGAGAGATTCTTCTTCTCGTGTAAGTAGATAGGGCTTCTAAATATCTTCTTGATCCCTCGGCATAAATTACGCCTAATGCCAGAGAAGATTTACCACTTCCAGATACTCCTGATATGGCTACAATTTTGTTAAGAGGAATATCTACGTCTATGTTTTTTAAATTATGAACTTTAGCGCCTCTTATTTCTATTTTATCTACCATTATTCCATCAACTCCTATTGATTCATTTTTCTATGTTCTTTCCTCTTTTTCTCGTTTGATCTTCCGCTTACACCAATACCAAATTTTATTAGTTCCTGTTATTATTCTAGAAAAATTGTTACTTTTGAAAAATATCTACCATTTTATTTTACATGTTCTTTTAAGTATTTCAAAAATTCTTGAATTTTTTTCTCGTTTCCTGTTCCAGATAATTTGAAATAGTGCTTATCTTTTAAAGCTTCAGGCATACAGTTTTTTCCAGAATAGTGATTAGGGAAGGAATGGATATTATCTAATCCTACTCCCCTTCCTAATTTATAAGCGTTTTTATAACTTGCATCTTGTAGAAATGGTGGGATAGGAATATTTCCAGTTTCTTCGACATCTTTCATGGCTTCTATTATTCCATAGGCGCTATCAGATTTAGGAGAACAGCAAACGTATAAAGCAGCATGAGCAAGGATCTTCGCTGATTCTGGCATGCCGATTCTTTCCACGGCAAGCATAGCGGATGTTGCGACCTCTAGGGCTCTTGAATTGGCAAGACCTACATCTTCTGAGGCACAGACACATATTCTTCTGGCAATATATTTGATATCCTCTCCAGCCACTAACATTCTCGCTAGATAATATAGGGTAGCATCTGGTTCGGTATGCTTCATCGACTCTATAAAGGCAGAGATGGCGTCATAATGATTGTCACCATGTTCATCGTATCGAATTGCTTTTTTCTGAATACACTCTTCGGCTACAGGAAGCGTTATATGTAAAATTCCTTCTTTGGTGGGTTCTGTAGTAAGATAAGCTAATTCTAAAGCATTCAAAACACTTCTCGCATCCCCATTTGCCATATCTGCTAAAAATTCTTTCGCTTCATCATCAATTACGATATTAGCTTTTCCTAGTCCTCTTGTTTTATCGGATAATGTCCGGTTTATTAATTCTATCAAATCATTTTTTTCTAACGGTTTTAATTCAAAAATTCTACATCGGGAAAGTAAAGCATTATTTACTTCAAAATATGGGTTTTCCGTTGTCGCACCGATTAAAGTAACGACTCCACCTTCAACAAAGGGCAGTAAATAATCTTGTTGAGTTTTATTAAATCTATGGATTTCATCGATAAATAAAATGGTTTTCTTTTGATAAGCCCCATAATTAAATTGGGCTTCTTCTATCACTTTCTCTACATCTTTTATTCCGGCATTTGTTGCATTTAATTTGCAGAAACAAGAATCAGTTGTATTCGCAATGACTTTAGCAATCGTGGTTTTTCCCGTTCCCGGTGGGCCATATAATATGATAGATTCTATTCGATCGGCTTTTATCGCTCGATATAGTAATCTATCTTTTCCGATAATATGTTGTTGTCCTACAATTTCATCTAATTCTAAGGGCCTCATTCTACTGGCAAGTGGAGCTTGTTCTTGATTATTGTTATCTTCAAATAAATTTAACTTTTTCATTTAACACTCTTTTCTTTGTTTTTGATTTTTACTTACTTTGATTTTTCTCTTGCTCATACATTTCTTTATCCAGATAATAATAATCTGAAATGTATTTCATTTTATCATATTCTCTTATGTGGGATTCACTTTTTAAATATTTAAATCCTTGAGATAAACAAACTCTTTTCGATTTTTCATTTGATTGAAAACAACCATAGATAAATTTTTCCCCTTTTAATTGAGAAAATACTAAATCTTTTAATGCGGATACTACTTCTTTTCCGTATCCCCTACCTTGATACTTTGTCGCAATACAGATTCCACTTTCTTCATAGTTTCCTTTTTCTTGTTCATTCACCCCACAAAAACCGATGGCTTCATCGGTAGTTTTTAAACACACAAAGTAGGCATAATGTTCACTCTGATATTTTATCGTTCTCTCCATTCTTTTTTTCGCTTCTTCTAAATTATCTGTTACTTGCCATAACATATTTTCCGCGATATGTTTATCGGACCAGATATTCTTCCAGATTGAATTTAAGTCTTTCAACTTAGCTTTTCTTAAAATTAAATGTTTTGTTTCTAATCGTTCGATCATTTTACCACCAATTTTCTTCTTTTCTAGTTCTATTCTTCATCTTTAGGGGTGTTAAAGATTTGTTCTAAAACAGTAGGTAAATCACTAAGACTATCTAGGGAATACGTTGTATTCAAATCATCCCCGAAACCGTATTTTGCTTGAATAAAAGGAATTCCTACTTGAGTTGCTGCTTCTAAATCTTTTTTAGTATCCCCTATATATACAGTTTTTTCTTTTTCAAGATGATATTTTTCTATGATCATTAGAATGGCCTCGGCTTTAGAAATATTTAAACTACTCGCTGCGATATAGTCTTTAAAATAGGGTTTTAAATTAGAAGAAGTTAAAAAAGCTTCAATATATTTTACTTCGGCACTATTACTAACAATAAATAGCGAATACTTATTTAATTTCTGTAAAGTGTTTTCTAGATTTGGATAGAGATTCCCACCATATTTAGCTAGATACTCTATATTTAGGCAAGCCATTTCGTCTAATAATTTTGAAGATTTTTTAAACGGAAGATCAGGAAAATACAATTTTGCAGCTTCTTTTTTATTCAAACCAAATACTTTTAAAACGGTTTCTTTAGAAATTTCTGGTAAGTGGTATTTTTTAGTAATTTCATTCGCGCTTTGAAAGGTAGAGTCAATTACTTCCCATAATGTTCCATCTAAATCAAACAATATACCTATCTTTCCCGCTTGGCTACTTATTGAACTCTCTTTTTCTTTTAACATTTCTACTATTTTACAACAATCTTGATATACTTTTGGATACTTCTTATATCTATTTTTGATATCTTCTAATCGTCCTTCGTAACCAACATCATTTCCTAATCCATCTATTTGCATATCTGCCATATTTAAGATATCCAAATAGATAGATTCATAATCCGGATTAATTTCGCCATGATAGTAAACTTCTCGCCAGAATTTAAACCCACTTTTCTTTAACCATTCGCCACCGATTTTATTATGATTTTTTCCATCTTTCGCTAGTTCATAACCAATATCATGAAGATAACCGATTAAAAAACAATTCGTTATTTCTTCATCAAAGAGATTATATTCTTTCGCAATTTCTATCATTTTTCTCGCTACTGCGATACTGTGTATTAATTTATTTTCATTCATCTTCTATAGTTCCTTTATTTTTGTTTTTTCTTTTTGCTTACTTCTACCATAGATCTGTTGAGCTAGATCGTAAACTTCTGGATTAATCCTATCGATTTTAAACACAGAATAGAATTCTTGTTCTTCGTCACCATCCAGCAAGTATTCTGCCAATTGATATGCTAGAATAAATTTCTTATCTTCTAAAGGAATGGCTGAATACAATAAAATCCGCTTACTTTCTTTAATAAAACTAGCTCCTAGATAGGAACATGGGCGACGAGGCTCTATAAAGTTACATACTTCTATTCCCAAAGTTTTCGCAAAAACCACCAAATCTCTTGGCTCGTCATCATCTTTTAAATACTCATTCACTAATTTTCTATTTTGTTGATTCATTTCTATTTTCCCCCTGTTCTATTTTAAATGACTACCCTGATATTGGTAATCATCCATATTCCACGTTTCTATCACACGATTGGAAACAATTAAAGCATAAACCGAATCATTATCCTGATAACATGCATATTCTTCTTCAGTAACAGAAATTGCGTCATTAAAACCATCTACTTTAATATAGTAATAGGTTCTACTTCTTAAGGAAGAGTCTGACTCTATTTCCGTATATTTTTTAGAGATAGTACTTTTCGTAAGATACCAATCTAATCCTCCTTGAGAACCAAAGATCATTCCAATAGTACCAAATATTACGATAACAAAGAGAATCGTTCCGCTGATCGAAAAACCGATTTTTTTGGTTTTTAACCCTGAGCGTAATAAGAAAAAGGCAACTATCCCTATCATAATTAAGACTAAAGAGCCTAGTACTATCCCGATTGTTGTTTCTGTGTTCATCGTGTCTAATAACATTTGATCATCTAATATTTTCATTAAATCACCACTAACCATTATTTAAATGTCATATACGAGAATCCCAAAGCTTTATAAATATCAGATGCTCTTGGTAGAGATAAAACTCTTGCGAATATTAGATTGTAAACTTCATCAAATAAGAAAATGGCACATAAACTATAGCTTAGAATTAAAAACTTCTTACGATTACGATTCATTTTCTTAGCTAAAGAAAAACAAAAAGGAACAATCACGTAAATCAATAATAAACTAGAGATTCCAAAAATTAAAACACTTCGTAAACAGACAAAGCCATCGATATTACCAAAGTTTAATATTTCATTATTGTAGTCCCAGCAACGAAAACCATTGCCAAAGTGATACAATAGCCAACCACCTATATATTCTAATATCCCTGTTGAGATTACACTAGCAAGAAAAACAAATAGTGGATTCTTTCTCTTCCGATACGTAAGAATATAAATCAAAACCGCACCAATTGCGTAAATATTAATCCAAGGTAAGAAATTACCTCCTCGCCAATAAAATTCTGTCATTCCACTATTGAAATAATAAAAGATAAATTCATAGACAAAGCCAAATATTCCGGCAATGACGATAATTAGACAAAATATACCTAACATCGTCGCTTGATCAAATGAATGATCTTGATTGATATATTGTTTATACTTTTCTTTCATACTACTTACTACTACTTTCTATTTATTTTTTATCTTATCTTTCTTTCTCAAAGCAAGAAAAATTTGTACTTATGATACATATTTTTCTAGCTCTGTTAGAAACTCTTCTCGCGTTAATTTAGATAGATCTTTATCACACGCTAAAGGACTAGAAGTTATTTCTTTACCCATCCATGCTTTCTTATGATATTCTCTCATTTCTTTTTCAGTTTGAAAACTAACTTCTACTCGATTTAACCCTTCGTACTTATCTAGATATTGTTTGATAGAGATATTTTCGTCAGTTAGAAGAAGATAACTATCCCTAATAATTTTAGCATAAGCTAGGACTTGTAGAGTTTGGAATTCTTCATCAGTGATTGTTTCTTTTTTGATGATCACATTTTCTTCATTTAAGATTTCTTTTTCTTTGTCGTTACCCTTTTTTTGAATCCTTAATCTATCATGAATATAATATCGTTCATACCTAATTGGTGTGCTTAAGGGAAGTTGTGTAATATCTTTTACAATATAACGCCTAGTTAGTCTCATTTTTTACTTCCTTTACTAGCTTATTTTTTACGAGTTGAGTAATTTCCTCTATCGCTTGAAAATTCTCTTTGGTTTTTAGATTAATTTTGGCATATTCGAAAACTTTCCCTAGATTATCGGTAATATCACCTACTAATTCCTGCATCCAATCATACCGAGGAAGAATCCAGATATGGAAATGACGATTAGGTTTTTCTTCAAATATCACATCAAAACGTTCACAAATTTGATTTTCTTTTAGAATCTTCATTGTTTCATTGACGAGTTCAAATATTTCTATTCTCTCTTCCTTAGTCATTTCCATAAAAGTTTCGATATGTTTTTTGGGAGAAATAATCAAAAATCCCGGTATCGGAACTTCCCAATCTTGGGATAAAGTAAAGTTCTCATCCTCATAGGCCATTCCACAAGGCAAACTAAATTCATGATTCGCATAACTACAGCCTAGACAACCATTAGCTTCTACTTTCTGATTTTGATAATTGATCATGATATTTCACTCCTTTTCTTGATAAATTATTTCTCTGACTTTTCTTATTATTCTATTCTTTATTCACTTATTTCCATTAAACATTTCCATCACAGCTTCTTTATAAATCGCTTTTGCCCGTTGGTAACCGTCTGTTTGTTGATCAATAAAGTTTTCAATCATGACTCCACTATTGATTTCCATTACGTAAAACTGATTACTTGTCGTTTTAATGATATCGATACTGTAAAAGCCTTCATGATTAAATAGTTCATTCACTTTTTCTAAAATTTTATTGATTTCTATTAGATCTTCTTTTTCGATTTCCATAGAAGCTTTAGCTCCTTTTGCGAGATTAAAATGCCAATCATATTCGTATTCTTCTCCTAATTTTAATATCTCTTCTGCATTTTGAATTAAATGGGTTTCAAAATAAGTAGGATTAAATTCCATTAATAATTCTCTCTTGGTTCTTATTCCATCTCCTATTACTAGTGGTTTAATTTTCTTATATAAAAGTTTTACTTTTCCTTTTAACATAATCGCTCGAAATTCATATGTAATTAGATAATACGGACTAACACTTAAGGCACTATGACTGGATATCAATCGCGAAAACAATTGCGTTAGCTCTTCTTCTGAGTCGACCAAATGAACCCCTGTTCCACAAGTACCAGTCAAAGTTTTTAAGACAATTTTATGATTATACTTTTGAAACAGTTGAGTCAGATACCCTAATCCTTTACAGTCTTTCGCATATTCATAAGGATTATCCTCATGGTAAATAATATGATGTTGGATAATCGGAATATTTCTATTTGTTAAAACATGGTATAAGGCATATTTATCATCGAAAACGATTCCTAATCCATGAGGGAGTAAATCAAATTTATAGCCACTGATAAAATGATTCTGATTTTCCTTTGTTAGCATAATTATCCACTCTTTCGACAAAAAGGAAATTTGGATATCTAATTCTTGACTGATTTCTTTCATTATTTTATGAAAATATTTCATCTTGATCACCTGAAACTTTGCCTTATAACTCACTAGCTGTTTTTTACAATAAAATCGATTACGCCGCGATCATCATGAGTACCATCTTTTTCTTCAGAAGTAATATCCGTGAAATATTTTCCAGATTTGATATCTATTGAAATAGAATTTAATGGATATCCAGGTTGAAGTTTCTCTGATGGTTTATCGATAATATAAAAATCTTCACTATTCCAAGTATATGTTTGTTCTTTATCTTTAGTTACTAAGGCTAATCCATATACATATTTCGCGATTAGTTTACCTTCTTTTCCATACTCTTTAACCAAATTAGAATAGTATTCGATTTCTTCTTCATCGCTCAATCGTTTTCCATTTATTCTTCTTACATAAACACCTGGTTGTTTATTGACAGGAACCCCTTCTAAAAATAAGGTATCATCTGTTGCCATTGTTGGAATTCCTACTGCCTGATAACAACATTTCGCTTTAATCAAAGCATTTTCTATTGCGTTTTTCCCGTTTTCTTCTATATTGATTTTCTGGTTAATATCCAATAAAGAAATCAACTCAATTCCTTGCTCTAGTAATTTCTTAGAAAAGCGATTCACTTTAGCAGGATTAGTTGTTGCAAATAATATTTTCTTCATTTTGCCTCCTCCTATCATTATTCTTCTAATAAAACCGTTGGCATGTTGCTAACAGATATATGGGTACTATCTTGCCACTCTTCTACTATCTGTTTAATACTTTCTATACTTTCTCCGTAATAATATACTACCCAACTTGTATCTAACTGATATATCGTATTATACCAATAAAGTCCGTCTAATTCTTCTGTTAACTCCGTATAAATTTCTTTCATTTGATTCATTTCTATTTCGTTAAAGATAATTCTAATTCCTAATAGATTCCCAAACTCCCCTAGCTCTTGGTCTTTTTCTTGATCAATCACTAAATAAGAGCCTTGTGGAAAAGAATAATCTTCTAACATAGTTTTAAATGCGGTTAACTTATCTTCATTTATCGTAAACTCAATATCGGTCGCATATGGGCCAAAATCGCCAACTGGTGTTCCATCTCCAGTTATCTCACCAATTTTCTTTTCTTCCATATATTCCGTCATAGGATACTCATATATTTCTTCTAAGTCTTCAAAGTTTAAAGGCATATTGATCTTTAACGTTACCTCAAGGGTCTGACTATTCTCTTGCTCACTTACACTTTTCTCTTGTTTAGATGAACATCCAGCGAGGATGCCAGTCAAAAGAAATATCAGAGTACAATAAATATATACCTTCTTCATCATTAAACCTACACTTTATCAAAATAAGTAATTTTTCTTTCCATGACATCTTCTTCGATTGCATCACGTAATAGTTTTCTTACCTTAGCTGCTTCTTTTAGATTTTTTAAATAAATCTTAGTACCAATTCTTTCCGTCTTTCCATGCGCATCAACCGTTACACTAACCGTTCCTACTTTTAACCATCTTTGAATTAGTGTTTCTGTTAAATCAGGATCTTTTAGAGTATAAAGTTCAAAGGTATTAGAATGTCTTTTAAAAAATCCAGTCGTAATAATCAATTCATCTTTAGTAATTTGATAACTAGTAAAATTCATATGAATTAAATCTAAAAAACGATCCCATAATCCAGCTGGTTTACCTTCCCAAAGTATCTCAAAATTCACATTATCTAATTGATCTTTTGCCATAAATCTCCCACTTCCTTTACTTTTCTAGTATAGCAAAATTCCTCATAAATAGAAAGAATTTTCCCGATAAAGAAAAACTAAAAAACAAAAGTAATCCTCTAAGATATTAACTTTATATCTATCTTTAGACGATTACTTTTTCATTATCTGTTAATTTTTAATTACGATATTTTCTTCTGTCTCACAAAAGTTGGTTCTGCTTTTTCCCACATTAAATAATAAGTATAAAATTCTAATAAACTAGCTAATGTTGGATTAGTAAACAAATCCTGAGATAATTTTTCTAATAGTTCAGGATATTGATTAATCATCTGATACAATTGTTCTTTTATTGATAACATTTTCTCCTGTATGGGCAAATAACGATTCATAATATCATTATATTTCTTAGTTATTTCTTGTTCATCCTTTAATACACTTAAGTCATGTACTTCTTTTAAACAAGTTAAATTATCTTTATTTTCTTGCACTAAATTTAATAAATTTATAAACATTTTTCTATCAACCATACTGCTACTCCCCTATATCATTATAACCTACTTTTCTCTTTAATACTAGGATTATTATTGGGTTCTTTTTTTGTAGAAAATGATACTCCCTATACATAATAAAGTACTGATACCAAAGAATAAAATAGAAGCTATTAAAGATAAATTTATTGTATTTCCTACTTGAATGGTTCCCAAATAGTTGGCATGAAGTTCTTCGTTCCAAATATTTTCATTTGCAAAGCGAATAGCATTTTCTTCGTTGTATGTGGCATCATCCGAGATTGTAGAAATATGAAGATACACCTCACATTCTCCTTCAGAAATAGTTTCTGGAAGAGATATTGTAAAATTATATTCCATTGTTTGACGAGATAGAATTTCTCTAACATCGAGTTCTACTGGAAGATGTAAAATTGTATCTCCTTGTTTCAAAATTAAAGTTGCTTCTTTTTTGTTGATAACATTACCTGCACCAACATTTTCTATCTTTCCTCTTAATTTTAATTCTTTACTAGGTTTAATCGGAGATGTCATCTCCGAATTTCGTAAAACAAAACGGTAACCAAGATGATTTGCAATATAGTTAAAACTACTCTGTCCTAAATACGCTTCTTCATCTCCCGTATAAGCACTCTTTCTCCAACTGTCAATTACTTCGTCATTCCAATCAATATTTAGATAAGTAGTATGCGTATCAAACATTTCTTCCATCATATACTCTGCTGTATTATAACGAATCCCTGTTTGAGAACGATCTTTTACTACTTCACCACCATAAAAAGTATGTGTTGCTTGGTTAGAAAGCCATCTTACTTCATTGGCTCTCCACCCTAAGGCAGGATGTTCTAGAAAAGTTCCCGTATCGGATTCTGAGCCCAAATAGCCATCATTAAATACCCCGACTCGATAAGAATCTTCTTCTGGTGTAGATGTATCTAAATAAAGCTCATCATAGTTTAATCCTTTCCAATACGCATAGTAACTTGGTCTTCGTACCAAAACTGTCCGAGAGGACGGAACTACGCTTAAATAGGTATCAATTATCTTGGCTACATTTTCAAAGCTGACAATTTTACTACCATGTTGTTCTCCCCATTTTCCAATTAAACTACTTTCAATGGTCATAATTACATCTTCATATTCTTCAAAAATTGGTTTTAATTGCGTAATATGGGCTAATACTTGTTCGATTGTTTCTGGCTCTAAATCTCCAACTCCTTCAAAATCATCATAAGCAAAACGTAGAATTACATTTTTATTATGGGTACGATAATACTTTAAGATATTTCCTAGACTACTAACCATTTCTGGAGTTAAATCATAATCTTCAACTCCATTATTGGCTTTTGTAAAATCAGCTAAACTAATTCGTAAATGAATAATTGATTGTTGATTAGGAACTTCTAAATCTTCTTCACAACCCTCCAAACCACATTCTGTATAAACTGCTTTATAGAAACCCTGTTCAGGATTAAGAAAAAAATCTGTAGATTCCTGATAAGAAATATCAGAGGCTACAAATTCTGAAAAGGAGAAAGATAGTATTAAACTAAGTATACATATTCCTATTCTTTTCATATTCTTTCTCCCTATGGCTCACAAACGATATTTTCGCCGTTTTTCCAGCCGAAAACCTCATCGGTCCCCAAACTAGTAAACTTACCACTACCAGTCGTTAGACAGTTACTACTTCCTTTACCTTGAATGATTAAACTTTCTAAAGCACTTTTTCTAAATGCACGATCACCAATTGTTTGAACACTTGATGGGATAGTTAAGGTACTTAGTGTACTGTATTGGAAAGCTTTATCACCAATAGTCTGCAAACTATTAGGAAGTGTTAATTCGGTAAGGACACTATGACTGAAAGCTCCACTCTCGATAGTAACTAGACTATTAGGCAGATTTAATGTTTTTAATACAGCATTTTCAAAAGTAGACTCACCAATAAAGGTTAACGTGTTCGGTAAAGTTAACGATGTAATGGTAGCTAATTCAAATGCATAATCATCAATCGTTTGAACGGAAGAACCTAGTTTTAATTGTTCGATAGGTGCATAAGCAAATGCTCCATTACCAATAAAAGTTACGCTATCAGGGATGATTACTTTCTTAAGGCTGGTACTGTTAATAAAGGCACAATCACCAATACGGGTAAGAGTATTTGGCAATACTAATTTCGTAATCGAATAATTTTCAAATACAAAATCATCAATTGCTGTTACTGTCATTCCATTGATAGTAGAAGGAATGTTGACTTCTGTACCATAAGAAATATCATAGCTAGTAATGACTCCATCTTCGATTTCAAATGCTTCTGCTGGGGTTTCAGGAATATTATCTGGAAGAATAGCTATATCAATATTACAACCACCTTTTTTTACTAATTCTCGCTTAAGAGATGATTCTTCCGTCAGTTCAAGACAATATCCTTTTCATCTTCTAAAGCAACATAGTAGGTATATTTAGGAAAATCTAAGCTACCAGTATTTCTAATTACGACATAACTATTATCATCTACCCAGTCATTTCCATAAGCACTTTTCTTTTCTCCTTTTTCTAAAGTTAAATCTGCTACTCTGACGACTTTTTCATCATTTAGTAAAACTGGCATATCATCAGCTAACGTGCTATCATTCCTTACAGAATCAATATAAAACTGTGCATTACTAATAAAAGAATCTTTCTTAGAGTTATTAATATATGTAGTAACAGCGGGTACAGCGATAGCTAATAAGATTGCTAAAATAACAATTACAGCTAATAATTCAATTAAAGTAAATCCATTTTTTCTTGTTTTTCTTTTCATCTTTCTTACTCCTCTACTTTCTTATATAAATTTTTATTCATAAAATTCATCATGCATTTATTACAATCTTAATAGTTTCCGCATCTTCGCTATCAATCGCATTTTCTATAAATTCTTTTGCCTCAGTATCTTTTACTATTATCTGTGTTGCTGAAAAAATATTATGGAACATATTAGAATAGCTATCGACATTGGAAAAATCGGTATGACTAAAATCTACAATTTCTAGCACATAACAATCTCTAAACATACTTTCGGTACTAGTTACTTTCGACATATTAAAATCCATCGACAGTTTCTGTAATGCGTAACATCCCATAAACATTTGTTCCATTGTGGTTACCTCATCCGTATTCATATGACTTAAATCAAGACCAGTTAGCTTTTCACAATGATAGAACATACTAGATGTATCGATTATACTGTCGGTAGCAAAGTTTCCTAATTTTAAAGCCGTTAAATTTTTACAATTGGAAAACATTTGCTTCATATTAGTTACGTTAGAGACATCAAAACTTGAAATATCAATTGAAGTCAATTGTTCACATCGATCGAACAAATAAACCATTCTTGTGACATTCGAGGTATTAAAATTAGATAAATCAATACTCATTAAACTACTACATCCAGAAAACATAGCCTCCATATTTTCTAACTTATCCGTATTAAAACGCTTTATGTTGAGACTAGTTAAAGAAGCACACCCTGCAAACATACTTTCCATATTGGTAACTTGGGAAGTGTCAAAACTGCTTAAATCTAAATTATCTAATAATGGACAATCTTTAAAAAGCGCATAAAGAGTATTCGTCATGCTTGTATCCACATAGGCTAACCCTTCTATCTTCGTTAGGATAGGGAAATTTCTAAACAAGCTGATACTGCTTTCAGGAAAATATATTTTTTCATTTCCTTGAATATATAGTGTATAGGTTTCACCGCTAGAATTCTGGGTTAAATACGCCATTGTCGTACCGTCTGAAGAAGGGGATATATCCCAATTATCTGTAGCTTCTGGGATTGGGTTTAATTGATTTTGAAAAATTATCTTGTCAATAGTTTCGCTATAAGCATAAAAATTTTCAGTCGAGCTTGAACTTTTTCGTTCCTGCATTATCGATTTAATCCCTCTTGTCGCACTCTTATTTAAGGTATCTACTTCAATATTAAAGTTCAGTGATATTCCTTGATCTTCGTTTTGGGCACTTCCTTTTTCCTGTAACCACACTTTTAAAATATAACTTTGACTTTCATCAGCTTTAAGAAAAAGATCAGTTACAATTACATACTCTGGATCTCCCTGTTGATAACCACTTTCTGAAGAGAAACTACCCTTTCTTACTAAATCTCCTTCTACATAACTGTTATTTGCCTCATATAAGGCCCACATCAGATTGGAACTTGTTATTGGAGTACTATTTTTTAACAATTCAATATCGACCATACTAATATTATAAGTGGTATTTATAGTACCAGTATTTGTTACTGTAAATTGATGAATACTAGCCTGATCTTCTGTGGTTGGGGTTATTCCGGATACTGCGATATTTTTGGTATTCTGATAAGTAATTTCCAAGGTACCGCTTTTTACAACTTGTTCATTTGAATTTGATGTTGCACGAAAATAAGCATAACTAACCCCGACAACAACTAAAACTATACCCATTATTAATACCGAGTACAGCATTATCCTCTTACTCTCTATTTTTTCCATTACGTTCTACTCCTATTATCTATATAAGATTATTATAGCTTTTCTATAAACTTTTGACAAGGCAATTTTCCTATAGAGGCTAGTTTGGCTTATATCATAAAAATTAATTTTTATTTATAAGAATAAAACACTAAGAAATTCACGGAATTTTAATTACTTTTTATAGAAAAAGATTACTTCACTTTCAATTGAGGTAATCTTCTTTATGATTAATTTTCTTAATTTCTATAAACTTAAACAAAATTAAGCCAAGAGATAAAGTAAGAATAAAGGTACAAATACCAATGAAGATGTATAGACCATTCAACTTAGTGCCTACAACTTTTCCAGGCAAACTAGTTTGATAATAACTATATAAAGCATAGTCTTGGTAGATGTTATCAGTAATCGATTTATCATAATCGATAGTCATGTTTTCTACCCTACTTGATCCATTTAAATAGCTAGATGCTTCGTAGATATCATATTTCTTTTTGACCGGATCATAGACTTCTACGTATTCGTGGGTATCTTGTTCTTTAGAATCGATTACTTGTTCCAAAGATTGTTCTTCTAATTTTGTGACTAGTTTTTGCGTATCTTGATAAGCATTCTGATAACTCATATCGAAGGTGTCTTGATATGTACTTCTTACTCGTTCAGTAAAGTAGTCGATGATTGAAACTTCGTTATCTACGGTAGAAATAATTCTTACTCCTGTCCGGTAATCAAAGCCATAAATACTTCCATCTTCATAGAGAACTAAGACAAAGCTGCTGTTACCTAAAACATTATTACTCATTTCAATAATTCCTTTATTCTTGAAATCATTTGGATATTTAATCTCACTCTTTAAAGAATATAGTTTTCCATCACTACCTAAAACTAATAAGTAATCTTTATTGTTGTAGGAATCAATAATGATTTGATCTCCATAATACATA
>DVKF01000062.1 GCA_018716115.1 Candidatus Alloscybalousia intestinigallinarum | reverse complement strand
TTTTCTATTTGACTGGCACACAGTTTATCTCTTAAGTCTTTTCGATTATTTCTTGCTAACATATCAATTTCTTGTTCTTCAAATTTAATCAGTCCTAGATTAAAATCAAACCGTTTTACATTATGTAAATTTACTATACATCTTCTATGTGTTTTATAAAATCTACTATCCAATCTCTCTTCTAATTTCGTTAATGGTTCTTTTACTTCGATTGGTTCTTTCTTTGTTACTATGATACATCCATTCTCTTTTACACTTTTTTCAATATACAAAATATCTCGATAGGGAATTTGATACAATTCTCCTTCTGTCATAAAGGTTAGTGCTTTATATTTCGTTAAAATATCGAATGCGACGATTAAACTTTCTTTTAATCGATTTTCACAATCATAATATTTACTAACAAAATCCAACATTAATAATCTTGAAGTAAAACTTGTTGTTCTTAATTGTTCATGCGTTGTTACTACGATGATCTGACTTTCCCAATCTCCTGATTCCCTGATCTCTTTCGCTAGATCTAAACCACTTTTTCCTGGAACTTCAATGTCAAAGATATAAATTTTCTTTCCTAGTGTTTCATCTAATTGTTTTTTCGTTTTCTCATCATATTTATCTAATTCAATTATTCGATAACCTTCTTGTTCTTTTCCCCTTAATTTTAATATTATAGAAACATACTTTTTTCGATACTCTTCTTCATCTTCGTAGATAATATAATTTATCACTATTACCACCTCATATTTTTACCCCTTTTTTAGACATTTTACCATAAATTTCCTATTTATAATCAAAAAAAAGATAACTATTTTTCTTAGTTATCAATCAAATATATATTATCTAATAAAATTCCTGTTCCTTCTACTACATTAGTCAGAGGATTATCCGAGATAAAAACAGGGACTTTTAACTCTTCTTTTAACTTGCCAACTAAACCATGAATTAATGCACCACCACCGGTCAATACAATTCCTTTTTCCGCAATATCTGCAGATAACTCAGGTGGAGTTTTTTCTAAAACTCCTTTGGCCGAAAGAATAATTCGTTTAACATCTTCGCGGAGTGCTTCTTCTATATCATTTGAGTTAACTTTTATTGTTTCTGGTAACCCACTGGAAACACTTCTACCTATTATTTCAATTTCACGGTTATTTTTATCTTTTATTACTGTACCAATACTAGTTTTAATATCTTCTGAAGTTTTTTCTCCAATAATGACTTTGTATTTCTCTTTAATATAATTCGCAATATCTTCATCAAATGTATTTCCGGCTACTTTTATCGAATCGCTTGTTACTATTCCGCCTAAGGACAATACTGCAATATCTGTTGTTCCACCACCAATATCGATAACCATACTTCCGCTAGGTTTCGCAATATCTATCCCTGCTCCTACAGCAGCAACTTTGGGTTCTTCCTCTAGAAATACTTTTCTTGCTCCTGTTCGTTCCGCAATCTCTTTGATTGCATTTTTTTCTACTCCCGTAATATTGGAAGGACAACAGATTAAGATTCTAGGTTTCGATAAAATATTTTTTCCAATTGCTTTTTTGATAAAACGATTAAGCATTTCTTCTGTAATTTCAAAGTCAGCGATAACTCCATCTTTCATTGGTTTGATTGCTTTTACTTTTCCCGGTGTTCGTCCTAGCATTTCTTTGGCTTCTTTTCCTACCGCTAATACTTTTTTTGTATTCGTATCAATACTAACTACACTAGGTTCATTTAATACAACACCTTTTCCTTTAACATAGATCAGTATATTGGTCGTTCCTAAATCTATTCCAATATCACGCACTTTATCACTTCCTATACTTTTTCTTTTAGCTTCGAATATTTTCTCTTCGTGGATTCACCACCTTTAATATGTCTAGTTTCGAGATGTTTTTTGAATATTTCCTCTACTTGACAATACTTTTCAGGATTAATTTCTAGTAGACGTTCTTTGACATCTTTATGAACGGTACTTTTACTAATATGATAGACTTTAGCGGTTTCTCTAATTGTACTTTTCGTATTAATGATATAATCCGCCAAGGTCTGTGCTCGTGCTACCATTCTTTTATTCATATATACCCTCTTTCTAGTAAATTATATTTTTACTAGACGGCTTTATGAATGAAGCTTATTCTATTTCTGATATTTTTTTTCCAAAATAGTTTTCAGGATCTACCAATTGTCCTTTTATTGTCAACTCAAAATGAAGATGATTATTTAATTCTTTATTTAGTTCACAAGTACCACTTTTGCCGATTACTTGTCCACTTGTTACTTGATCTCCTTTTTTTACAGTCACTTCACTTAGACTTTGGTAAACACTTATTATTTCGTTATTGTGTCTGATAGTTACACTTTTACCAAGTAATTCTTTATCTTCGACTTCGATTACCTCACCATCTAAGATACTGACTACGTCGAAAATATCATCTTGAACGTAATCGATTCCAGAATTTTGCATATAAGTATTTTCATGATAGAT
Organism: Candidatus Alloscybalousia intestinigallinarum; assembly: GCA_018716115.1. Taxonomy (GTDB): domain Bacteria; phylum Bacillota_I; class Bacilli_A; order RF39; family UBA660; genus Alloscybalousia; species Alloscybalousia intestinigallinarum. The sequence goes on along the minus strand of DVKF01000062.1, from coordinate 18,416 downwards.
AATCGAATTCTTTTGATCTTCTTCTTGATCTTGATAGTCGTAATAGTTTTTTCCTATTTTTACATTTTCACTTATATACGGTTTCGCAATCGTTACTTCTTCTTGTTCCGTCGTATTTACTACTGGTACATATTCATCTAGTATTGTACCCGATACGTAAGTGTTCTCATCGTTTTTCTCACTTCCCATATTAATCGATACAAAAAGTCCGATAATTAAGGCTACTACAAAGATAGAATATACAGTAGGAATGACGAATGGTTTTAGGACTAATCTTTTTTTCATTTTCTTCACCTCATTAAAAGTGTTGACAATAAAAAAAATTTTATACATTTTTTTAAATTATTTTTGAAGCTAAATAAAAGTCATAAATAAATGAGGTAATTAATTGAATGAGCGCAAAAGCTAATAATAGATAAAAAACTCGAGCTTGAACAACACGATTCTTTTTAAATATATGATTAATATTTACAGCGTCTAATGCCCAAATAACTAATATTGTTACAATAATATAAAGAAAAAATTTAACACTCATTGTTATTCTCCTCATAATCTGTAATTTCTTTGATTCTTCTATCATGGCGTTCTACAGGTTCGTGTTTTGTATTTAAGTAAGCATCGATGATATCTAAAGCTTTATACGTTGGCATGGAACCATTTAGAGCTAAAATATTGGCATCATTATCCAATCGGCAAAGCTTTGCCTCTTTGACACTATCTACTTTGGCGCAACGAATTCCTTTTACTTTATTACAGGCAATAGAAATACCGATTCCGCTACCACAGATGGCAATTCCTAAGTCTACGTTTTTTTCCACAACACTAGTGGATAATTTAAAAGCGTAAACTGGATAATCCACAGATTCTGTGGAAAAAGTCCCAACATCATCTACTTCTACTCCTTTTTTTTGTAAATAAGCAACAATTTTTGCTTTCAATTTATAACCACGATGATCACTAGCTATTCCTATTTTCATATTTTACCCTCCATTTTTTATTATATCACAATTCATTTTTGTTAACCTTGTAGATAATAAAATAAGTATAACATAAGTTTTTCTTTACCTCTAATTTTTTATACTTGTTTGAGCAAAAAAAACAAAGCCGTTATTTGACTTTGTTTTTATTGGTCTAAACCATATTTTTTATTGAATTTTTCTACTCTACCAGTCTTAGAAGCTCTTGTTTGTTTTCCAGTATAGAATGGATGACATTTTGAACAAACTTCAACGTTAATCTCAGGTTTGGTAGACATTACTTTAAACGTTTCTCCACAAGCACATGTTACAGTAGCTTCAACTACTTTTGGATGAATTCCTGCTTTCATATTTTCCTCTCCTTTCACCCTAGATTATTCTAGGAATCATTGAGCTTTCTCTTCGCCATGATCGATTAATCAACCATAGTAATTAAATGCTAGTTTATTGTAGCAAACATTTTTTTATTTGGCAAGCTTTTTTCTTGAAAAAAAGCCCCTTTATAGGACTTTGTTTGTTTCTAAATATTCCATAATTATCTCTGCTATTTCTTGATATCCTTTACTATTGGGATGTATATCTAATGGATTAGGAAGAAAATCTTTGTTTTCTTTAAATAACTGATAATTGGAAATATAGATTGCATTATACTCTTTTGCAATCTTTTGATACTCATCATCGATATAAGCAAACAGCTCATCTAATTCTTGTTGACTTGTATTAAACAAGAAGGGAATCGGATTATAATAACCGATGATAATCAAATTCTCTTTTGCGTACTTTCTAATTTCTTTAATACATTCTTCTACATCCGGAAAGATTCCTTCAATCGTATTTTTATAAGTTTTAATGACGTCTAAACTTAGATTACTAATATCGATTTTTCCTAAGAAATCATTAGCGCCAATAGAAATGGTTACTAAATCGGATTCTCGTAAATCCTTTTTTAGTTGATTATCTTCTTGAATTTTTGCAATCATATCACTTGTTTGATAACCACTTTGTGCATATTTTTGATAGTAATTTAGTCGCTTGGTTTCTTTTAATATATCTCTTAGATAATCAGTATAGCTATAGCTAATTTCTCCATAGGGATTTCTGCCTTCAACAAGGGAATCACCTAAAGCAATGTAATTGATTTCTTTACTAGAAAACACATAATAAATTCCAAAAACACTTAGGACTATAGCTAATAAAATAAGATATTTTCGATATTTTTTCATACTACCTCCAAGCAAAAAGAATTCTCTTTATCATTATTGTATTCTTTTTTTGGAAGGTTTAGACTACTACTTACTCTTCTTCGACAATTTTTACATCTGCGCCTATCTCATTTAATTTTTCAATAATATTTTCATACCCGCGTAAAACAGGACCAATATTCGTAATTGTTGTGGTTCCATCAGCAACGAGTCCAGCTAACACTAAACAAGCCCCCGCTCTTAAATCAGTTGCTTCTACTCTTTTTCCTTGTAATTTAGATTTGCCTTTTATATAAATTGTATCCTGCTTTTGGGTAATATCTGCTCCCATGCTGTTCAAGTATGGGACATTTTTAAAACGATTTTCATAAACAGTTTCTTGAAGAATAGATTCCCCATCGCATTGGGTTAACAAAGCAGTAATTGGTTGCTGTAAGTCCGTAGGAAAACCTGGGTAACCAAGAGTTTTTATATGTACAGGTTTCATCTTGTCCTTTTTCGACACATAAATATAATCAGCACCTACTTCCATATCAACTCCCATTTCTTTTAATTTTAAAATTAAAGTCTCTACATGTTCGGGAATAATATTATCGATTTTTAAATAATTTCCCATTAAGGCACCAGCAATAATATAGGTTCCACTTTCTATACGATCAGGAATTACTTCTGTGTAACATCCTTTTAAACTTTCTACCCCTTTAATTCTAATCTCACTTGTTCCTGCACCAGTAATCTTAGCTCCCATATTATTTAAAAATGTAGCGACATTAACAATTTCTGGTTCCTTAGCGGCATTTTCAATAATAGTTTCCCCTTGAGCTTTAACAGCAACTAACATCGTATTAATTGTAGCTCCCACACTAGGCATATCTAAATAAACATGGGCTCCCGTCAATTCGTCGGCATCAATTGTATATTTGTTGTTTTCTTCTTTGATTCGGGCTCCTAAAGCTTCGAATCCTTTTAGCGTCTGATCAATTGGTCTAGCACCTATCGCACAACCACCCGGAAAATACATTTCCACATGTTTAAACTTGGCGAGTAACACTGCCATGAAGTAATAAGAAGCTCGTAATTTGTTAGACATTTCTTCAGGAATTTCTTTATTTACGATTGGTTTTGGATTAATTAAAATACTTTCACTGGCTCTTTTTACATCGGCACCTAAGTACTTTAATATTTCAGTTAGAGCATCTGTATCCGTAATTTCTGGAACATTACAGATTGTCACTTCATCATCGGCTAGGATGGCTGCAGGAATTAAAGCAACCGATGCATTTTTAGAACCACTAATTCTTACAGTTCCACTTAACGGTTTACCACCGTTTATTTTTAACACTCTCATACTTACCTCCCTGTATCTCTATTATATTGTATTGTTTCTATGATAAACGGTTCATAAAGAGATTTACTTTCTCTTCTATTTTTTCTTTGATTGCCTTTTCTCCACTACCGATTACTTTTCTTGGATCGTAAATATTAGGATTTTCCTCTATAAATTTACTTACTGCATCATGCCAAGCAATTTGAAGTTCTGTATTAATATTAATTTTATTAATTCCACAGCTGATCGCTTCTTTAATTTGATATTCTGGTATTCCAGTACCGCCGTGTAAAACTAAAGGTACTTCTAGATGTTCTGAGATTTCTTTCATCGTTTTAAAATCGAGATTAGGTTCCCCTTTATATAATCCATGTACACTTCCTAAAGCCGGAGCCAGAGAATCAATATTTGTCTCTTTCACTAATGTGATACATTCATCCAAATGAGCATTATTACTAGTATTCGTAATATTATCCTCTGTTCCTCCAATATGACCAATTTCTGCTTCGACAGTTACTCCTCTACTATGAGCATAGTCAACTACTTCTTTTGTTAGCCGAATATTTTCTTCTAATGGTAACCGAGACGCATCGATCATTACAGAAGTAAATCCAGCATCAATTGCCTTTTGACAAGTTTCGAAGCTTGTCCCATGATCAACATGTAGACAAACAGGAATTGTTATATTTAAATCCTTAAGTAGTCCCTTTACCATACCTACAATCACATCAAATCCACCCATATACTTACAAGCACCTTCGCTAACACCTAATATGACTGGCTTTTGTAAGTGTTCCATCTCTTCTAAAATATACTTTGTCCATTCTAAATTGTTGATATTAAAATGAGGTATGGCATAGTGTCCTTTTTTAGCTGCCAATAAAATTTCTTTACTATTTACTAACATTTCTCACCCTTCTTTTCACATAATTATATTTATATTTTAACTATACCATATTTCTTTAGAGATTTCTTTATTTTATGATTAAATTTCTTCTATTTTTTTGTCAAACAATTACCAAAGATAATAAACGCCCAGAATAAATAGAATTAAACTGCCAATCACGGTAGTTATCTTTCCTAACTTATTCACTAATGCTTTTCCAAGATTTACTCCCATATATGTAAATAATCCTGCGGTTATACTAAATAAAAAACTTGGTAGAAGAATCTCATTTCTAAGTGCTCCTAAACCGATTCCAATACTAAAACTATCCACACTTACCGTAAAAGCAAATACTAGAATAGAAATAAAATTTGTCAGAATTTTTACCTGTTCTTCTTTTTTTAAAGATAGCAACATCTCAATAGATAAGGCAATAAAAATTACGCCAACTATAATCTCAGGATCAATACCGATAATATTTAATATCCATCTTCCTAGATAGTATCCTAAAATTGGCATAAAGAAATGAAAAAGAGATACCATAAGACTCATTTTTCTATTTAAACTTTTACTCATATTTAATGTTCCATAAATTAGCGCTAGAGAAAAGGCATCCATACTTAAACCTATAGCTAATATCAACATCATCATTAATGACATAAAAAAGCCTCCTACTTAACATTATGTAGAAAGCTTTACTTTTAGTTAAACTATTAAAAATATTTTTCTAATATTTCTTGGAAAAAGAAACTATATTCGATATCTTCAGAATTACCGCTTTCTGTTGCTTCTAATAGACATAAGGGTGGAAACAGAACACACCACCAATTGTCTCCTTGTCCTTCTCCTAGTGTAATGACTAGTGATTCGTATCTACCAGACGGATAATAAATCCCATTGTACATTTTTTCTGGAAAATAATTAAGTCCATAGTCAATTGTAAATTTATTGTCCGTTTTTCCTAATGCTTGTTCAACTAAGTGACGGTATTCTGGTAATTTTGTTGTGGTAATCCGACGAGCTTCTTCAATATCTTCACTATCTTTGATTGAATTGTATAACTCTTCTTGAACTGCTTCTTTAACTAATTCTTTTGTACTTTGATCTTCTTTGCTATTACTATTAGCAATTACTCGAAAACGAATCGATTCTTTGGGGATTTCTAATTTTTTTTCTACACTATTAGAAGTGAGTACAAAGAGACAAAAAATAAAGATAATTAGACTTAACTTTTTCATTAGCCACTCTCCTTAGTCCTATATTGAAACAGAATATTTTATTTTATTCAGTTAGTATATTTTTTTTATTCATTCATATAGTTTAACGAGAGGTGTTTAAATGATTAATGATACACTATTTGTTCAACAATCTTTAACAGATAATCTTTTCTATCTACGAACAATTCGAGATTTTACGGTGAATATTGAAATATCTTTACCAGTAAAATACCAAAGTTATATCGATACTGCACGTGATTTTAGAAAACGATGTGATGAATATTTAGAAAAAGTACTAGAATTATCTAATAATACTTTATTAACTATTTTCTGGGATACTGGTATATTTATTACTCCCTATACATTAAGTACAGAATTATTAACAGAAAAACTATTTGGGATTGATTTAAATACTGTACTTACAGAAGAAGAAGAAAAACTGAACACGATTCAGAATGCTCCTACTCCTACAGAAGATCAATTGATCGTCATCGAACGATTAAATAACGATGCGATAATACTAGCTACTAACTTTTTTGATTATGTTTCTTCTATTTTAAATGATATGTTAACGCAAGAAATATTTTCTTATTCGTATCCTTTGTTTTATAATTTCATGTTAAGAGAAATTGGCTTATATATCAATGATTTAAAACGAATTAACGAAAAAACTAGTATCGATCCTATTTTTGTATTGGGATATGAATCACGGTACTCTTTGTCGATGAAAAATATTGCACAATTTATTAGTGGGTTAGCGGATCCTTCTCAAGAAGCCATTATTCAAAAAGCTAGGGAATTTGAACAACGATTTAGTGAGATACTGGATGAATACAATAAGTCTAATCTTGATCCTACTTTTCAAAATGAACTTAGTCAAATGACCTTAGCTACTGTTCAAGAATTTCAAGATTTTCTAGAAACAATCATTAAAAGAATTCTAAATAAAGAGCTTTATTTTATCGTTGAGCCACTTTTCTGGGATAATTTATTTACTTTTATTCTTTATTTTAACTATTTATTACAGGGGGTTATTTACGATGTGAAGAAAGCCTAGGCTTTCTTTTTTAATGCGAAAATCATTCGATCACGACCTTGAAGATCTTTTTTTACCGTAATTAAGGCATCGGTAAATATGGTTTGAAACATGCTTTTTAGTATATCTCCTTGTTCGAAACCGATTTCAAATGCTACTAGGTATTGATCTTCTAAGTGATCTTTAATATCAGATAGAATTTTTTGATAGCCATCTAAGCCTTCTTCTCCGGCAAATAATGCTAAATGAGGTTCGTTTTGAACGACAATCTTTTCTACTTCTTCTTGCGTTTTTAGGTACGGAGGATTACTGATTACGATGTGATAACGGTCAGTAATATTTTCCCAAAAGTCACTTTCAACGCAAGTAACTTCAACGTCTAATAGATTGGCATTTTCTTTAGCTACAGTTAAAGCTTCCTTAGAAATATCGACAAGAGTTACTTGGGCGGTAGGTAGTTTTTTCTTTAGGGTAATTCCAATACAACCGGAGCCAGTTCCTAAGTCAATAATCTTTAGATCTTTTTGGGGAAAATAATATTCGATAAAATTCAAGGTGTTTTCTACTAATTCTTCTGTTTCAAAACGTGGTATTAAAACACTAGGATTGACGATAAACGTATTTCCATAGAAGTTGACATTTCCGATTACGTATTGGAGTGGCTGTTGATTGGCTAGCTTTTGAATTTGCTCATAGTAGTGTTGTTCAATTTCTGGCGTTACTTCTTCGTCGAGGTGAAGTAATAATTCTAAAGGATTTTTGTCTAACAAATCGGCTAATAACATTTTAGCATGGGTAGAATGTACCTTTTTCTTACCTTCAACAATTAATTCTTCAATGGTTGCCATTTGGATTCCTTCTTTCTAAAAAAAGACGCATTCTTATAGAGATGCGTCCTCTTGTCCAGCTAATTTTCTTTTTTGATCTTCGGTAATTAACGCTTCGATAATTTCATCGATTGCCCCGTTCATAATTCGATCTAAATTATTGGTTGTATAACCAATTCGGTGATCAGTAACTCGATTTTGAGGGTAATTATATGTTCTAATCTTTTCCGCACGATCTCCGGTTCCGATTTTACTTCTACGCTCAGCACCTAGTTCTTCTTCTTGTTTTCTACACTCTTGTTCATAAAGACGTGCTCTTAATACTTTCATTGCTTGTTCTTTGTTTTGAATTTGGCTTCTTTCGTTTTGACAGGTAACGACAGTTCCGGTTGGGATATGTGTGATTCTAACCGCCGAATCAGTTGTATTAACACCTTGACCTCCGCAACCACTAGAACGGTAGATATCAATTCGTAAATCGCTCGGATTAATTTCAATATTGACGTCTTCTGCTTCTGGCATAACTAGAACAGTAGCTGTAGAAGTTTGAATTCTTCCTTGAGACTCTGTTTCTGGGACACGTTGTACTCGGTGAGATCCACTTTCATACTTTAATTTTGAATAGACATTCTTTCCTTTAACCATGAATTCGATTTGAGAAAATCCCCCAGCTTCTCCTTCTTCTGCATCGATAATTTCGATTTTAAAGCCTTGCTTTTCTGCATAACGAGAATACATCCTAAATAAATCTCCAGCAAAAATATTCGCTTCATCGCCACCAGCAGCTCCTCGAATTTCGACAATAACATTCTTACCATCGTTAGGATCCTTAGGAATTAATAGTTTTTCTAATTCTTGTTCAAGAGAGGTTTTCTCTACTTCTAAATTTTCTAATTCTTCTTTCGCAATTTCGGCCATTTCCGGATCTTTTACCATTTCTTTCGTATCCTCAATTCCAGATAACACTTTTTTATATTTTCGATAAGTAACAACTGTATCTTCTAAATCAGCTGCTTCTTTGGAAAGTGCTTTCATTTTGTTCATATCACTATATACTTCAGGATTTGTTAGGCTTTCTTGGATTTCTTGATATTTTTTTTCAATTGCGTCTAATCTTTCAATCATGTCAATATCTCCTTTCCTGTATTAAAAATCGTACCCATTATATCATATTTTCTTAGGGAATGCTACTAGTTTTTATAAGGCCCACTTCTAGAGTTTTTATTTATTTTTCTGTTATATGTTTACGTGTTAGTCTATTTCTTGATTTTATTCTTTGTTTTTCTTGATAAGTATTAATATCTGAGATTGTTTGTTCAATTTTTTCATCAAATCTTGCTTTTTGCCACTCGTATTGGTTCTCGATATTTAATTCTTTCGCCATTTCTAATCTCATCAATTGGCTGATTGGAGGAAAATGATTGGTCATATACATTTCTTTATTTTGGTTAATATATAATATATAATTTTGATGCTTAGTTAATTGTGTTAAATCGTTTATCGGATAAAAGTTTAGTTTTTTTATCATTTTTCCTTCATTTCTATATTGATAATTAACTATATGTGTATGGGCATGATCTATACTATTTGCTTTACTTTCAGTGTTGCCATTTGAAGATCCATGTTCGAAAATAACTGGATATTTTTTATAGATACTTTTAAAAATATTTCTATATTTTTCTAATAAGTTTTCGTATTCTTCTTTTTCTTCATTGTTTAATTCTGTCATCGAATAGAGGTGTCTTTTACAAAGAATTAATACATAACCAACTACCAAAGAGCCGGTAGTGGGGGTAACATAAAAGTATCTTGTCTCTTCTAATATTGTATTTTCTCTTTTTGATTTATCTAAGGTACAGAAAATGCAGCTCACTTTTTCATCACCTAAATTCCAACTCTAGTATACCACATTCTTTTTTATTCATAAATAATTACGTGAAGCGAAAAGAAAATACCAAGCTCATGATTGAAGCATTGGTATTCTATTTTTCTATTTATGATAAGTGACATTAATTTCTTTTTGGTAATTACGATCATATTCTTTAATTACTTCGTTTAAGAATCTAAGACGTAAACTTGTGATAGCATTCATCGTAATAATCGGTTCCATTGTCTTGCTATCTGGCACCATCTGTCTAGCATCAATGAATTGATATTTTACTTTGTTTCCATTTCGGTCAAATGTGAACTCTTTGACTAAAGATAATGGTGCTTGACCTTTTGCTTGACGAGCAGAATTAATTCTTGCTTCCTCTTCCTTAGCTCTTTCTATACCCATCGAATTTGGATTGAGTAGAATTGTACTTACAGAATCCGGTTCAATCGTAAGCTGAGTTCTAGTACTTCCTTGGCACGCAAAACTTTTAATAGGACTTAATTTATCGATATAAGTGATAGCTAAGCCTTTTTCATGAGCTGTATAAGTATTTCCCATAATTCCTCGGTTGGCTTTACCCCCTTCGGGATAAAGGGATATACCTGGAGTATAAGCAACTTTTTGTCTCTCTATTGGAAATACTGCTCCGGATAAAAAGCCTTTTCCAAGACGAATCAAGTCGTCACTTGTCACTTTTATTCCCGCGTGGCCACTATAACCACCTACTGATAACGCACTAGGATCGTTGACCATTCCATATTTGGCGTTTGGAGTACCTGTCAAACGTTCTATTTTAGATAATGGTATAACTAGGTGCGTATCTTTTAAGGCTAATTTATCGATGATATAATCTTTTAATAAATCTTCATAACTTTTTCCGGTCACATTTTCCATGACTTCTTTCATCAACATCATACCCATATCGGTATAATTGTATTTTTGTGTAGCGACAACATCCATATTATATAGGCATTCTTTGACTTCACTAATTGTTTCTTTTTCAGAAAGTCGTCCAGGTGTTTTGAATTCTGTAGTAAAGGTTAAGACATCTCCAACAGTCAAATCTCCAACTTGAGTAAAGCGGGGATCTAAATCTTTTATTTTATCTTCGTAAGAAAAAATCCCTTCTTTAATTAAGTTATACGCAACAATTTGAGTATAGAACTTTGTAACGGATGCGATATCAAATAAAGCATCTTCTGGCATTTTTCTCTTAGTTTCATCTAGGTAGCCACCATATAATTTTACATTAATATTTCCGACTTTTATTCCTACTGTGTACCCAGGAACTGGATAAGTTGTTCTCATTTCTTCTAGAAATTTAGCATTATCTTCGATAACTGCCTCAACTAATTCTTCTGGAGTAGCCTCTTTATTGGCTTTAACAATTTCTAACATTTTCTTGGTTGCTTCAGCTAATTGTTCACGAGTTGCATAAGTTCCTTCTTTTTGAACTTGGTCTAAAAAGTTTTCAAATATTTTATCATAATTCATAGGTATCACTCCTTTAATCCGTGATTGCATTTTACCTCAATCATGACAGGATTTCAAATTTTCACTTCTTTTTGTGTACAAAAGCATTTCTTATTGAACATCTTTTTCTTGTAAATATTTTACTAATTCTTTTTTTCCTTCTTGATTATCAGGTAAAAATAAAATATCTGCTGGTATTTCTTGATAAATTGGTACTATTTCTTCCTCTGTTAAGTCTGTTTTTAGGTATTCTGCATTGGTAAATACATCTATATAACTTGTAGAAAACATCCCTTTTGATTTAATAATAACTGGATTCTCATTTATCTCAGTATAGAAAGATTTCTGTAAGCTTCCTTCTAAGAGTGTTTTTTCTTCATTCTCTTTATTTAATCCAATATTGTAGCCGATGATTCCGCTAATGATGACCAGTACTGGCGTAATCATTAAACGACTGATTTTTTTCTTTGTTTTTGGTTCCATTTTTGTCCTCCTTAATGGTTATTATTATAACGGATAAAAGAAAAAAAGCAAGATTTCTCTTACTTTTTAGTTGCTTGAGCTTGTACAGCAGTAATCGCGATGACCCCCACGATGTCTTCACTTGAACATCCTCGTGATAGATCGTTAATTGGGGCATTGATTCCTTGGGTAATTGGGCCATAAGCTTCTGCTTTGGCTAAGCGTTGAACTAATTTATAACCAATATTTCCGGCATCTAAATCTGGGAAGATCAAGACATTAGCATGACCGGCTACTTCACTATCTGGCGCTTTGGATTTGGCAACTTCTTCGACAATCGCGGCATCTAGTTGGAGTTCACCATCCATTTTATATTCTGGATATTTACTCTTAGCAATTTCTACTGCTTTTACGACTTTATCGACATCGGCATGTTTCGCACTCCCTTTAGTCGAATGAGATAAGAAGGCAACAATTGGTTCTTGTTCCACCAAAAGTTCGAAACTTTCCGCACTTGATTTCGCAATCGCAGCTAGTCTTTCAGAATCTGGATTTTGTTCTAATCCTGAATCAGCAAAAATAAAGGTTCCATTGGCCCCGTAAGGACAATTTGGTACTACCATCAAAAAGAAAGCAGATACAAGTTCACTATCTGGTTTAGTTTTTATAATTTGAAGAGATGGTCTCAACGTATTTGCTGTTGAATGACATGCTCCTGAAACAACGCCATCAGCTTGATGATTATATACTAACATACAAGCAAAATACATGTAATCTTCTGTTAGTAAACGTTTTGCTTCTTCTTCAGTCATTCCTTTATTTTTTCTTAATTCTGTTAATTGTTTTGTATATTGTTCGGTTAGATTCGATGTTTGAGGATCAATAAACTCTGCTTTAGCTAACTCCAAATGGGGATATTTTTTTACTACTTCTTCTTGATTTCCAATTAAAATGATATTTGCTAATTCTTCTTTAAGTGCGATAGATGCTGCTTCTAGTACTCTCTCATCCATTGTTTCTGGAAGAACAATCTTCATTTTCTTTTCTTTAGCTCGCATCTTTGTTCTTTCAATAAAATTCATATTCTTCACCCATAAGCATTATAACATTACTTAGAAAAGAAAACTAGAATTATTGATCTAATTCTAGTTCATCTTCATCTAATACGACTAAATCTTTTAAATCTTCATCATCAGAGTTATCGATATCATCATCGCTCTCTATACTATCAAACTCTTCTCGTTCTTCTTCCTCTTCTTCTTCCTCATTGATTGCTTCTAAGTCTTCATCGTCTTCTTCATCGACAATTTTGATGATTTTATCTGATGTATGACGACTTCTAAGATCCCATTTTCCGTCATCTAATAGAATAAAACGTTTATCCGTCGTTAACGAAGTATAATAATCTCCTATTTTTTGATCGAAAACGGATTCTGGTAATTCTAATAATTTAATAATTTTCTTAAACAGATTAGCGGTATTTTGTTCGCCTTTCTCTTCTAGTAACAAATTTGTAATGTCTTTATATGATAAAAGTTCTAAGTCTTCTTTTTTCATATCTTTTAAACTCATATTTTGTCCTCCCATTTATCTAAAACAAAATTATTTTCATTTTAAAATTATCATTTAAACTTATACCATTATTTCTATAGAAAAGCAACCTATTTTTTTACATTTTTTCAGGAACCATAATTCCTAAAGTATCCAGTAGCAAAATATTCGCATCGTAAACGATCTTTGTAAGTGCCAACCAACTCATTTTTAATTCGTTATCTTCACAAGTTAAAATATGATTTTCAGCATAAAATTTATTATAACTACTTGTCAATTTATATACATATTCGCTGATATCATTTAATGATTTTTCTTGGAAAGCATTTTCTAAGATAATTGGCATTCTAAGTAATAGTTGAAAAATTTCTTTTTCTTCTGATGTTTTGATTTTGGTAATATGTAAGTTTTCAATATCAGCGTTTGATTTAGTAAGAAGAGAATTCATTCTAACGGTAGAATAAAGTAAATAAGGACCGGTTTTTCCTTCTAAATCAGAAAATTTATTGACATCAAAGATAAAATCTTTACTTCTAAATGGTAAAAAATCAGCATATTTAATCGTCGCGATGGTAATTTTTTCAGCAGTCTCATCTTTTTTATCTTCTGCTACCATATCGATATTGATTCGTTTTTCGATTTCTTGTTTTACCATATCAATTAAATCACTAAGATTCATGACTCCACCAGCACGTGTCTTAAATGGCTTACCGTCTGGACCATTCATCGTTCCGAAACCAAAAAATTCTAGTTTAGTACTACTTTTAGCAATACCAGATAATTTGGCAGCACGGAAAACTTGTTTAAAGTATAATTCTTGACGATTATCGGTTAAATACCATATCTCATCCGGATTAAACCGTTCTTCCCGAGAAATAAGAGTTGCAAGTTCTCTTGTTTGATAGACAGTTCCCCCATTTGTTTTTAAGACCACTAGTGGTGGCATTGGTTCTTTATCTGTTTCCTCTTTGACATCGACAACAAGAGCACCTTCACTTTCTCGAAGTAAATTTTTCTCTTTTAATATGGAAATTACTTTTGGAATATAAGGGTAACAATCACTTTCTCCTTCCCATAAATCAAAATCCACATTCAACCGTTTGTAGATTCCTTTGATATCTTGCTTGGATAGTTCTTTGATTTTTTCCCAAAGACGAGTATATCCTTGATGACCTTGTTCAATTTGCATAGTAATTGTTCTTACTTCTTCCATTACTCGATCATCTTCTTTTGCCTTTTGAGAAGCAATTGGATAAATTTCTTGAAGATCCTCTACTTTAATTGGAAGCTCTTCTTCTTCTCCTTGGTAGTCTTCTTTGAAATAACACAAATTAGGATAACGGCACTTGATTTCATAAATTACCATACCTGATTGTCTACCAATATCTCCAAAGTGAACATCGGCGATTACTTCATGTCCTAATAACTTAGTTAATCTCTTTAAGGCTTCTCCAATATCCGCACTACGAAGATGTCCAACATGTAGAGTTTTCGCAATATTTGCGCCACCATAATCGATAATAATTTTCTTTTTTTCTTGTTTATCGATATTAGAATAAATATCTTGTTTAATCGTATTCATTGCTTCGATATAAAATTCATCACTTAAACTGAGATTAATAAAGCCATTACCGGCAATATTCAAGTTACAAAATCTAGAATCTTTCTCTAGTTCTTTCATCATATTTTCCGCTATTTCTTTAGGATTTTGATGATATTGTTTGGCTAAGCTAAACGCATTGTTTAATTGATATTCACCAAACTCTTTCCTGCTACTGGGAATTAAATTTATGCGCTCTACTTCATACCCTGACTGGTTAACTATTTTTAAAATATCCTGTTCTAAATTACGAATTATACTCATTCTTTCACCTCATCACTATCTATTATATATTCAACTTCTTCATTTGCTTCGATTAATTGATATTTTACATGGAAATGATTTTCATTACTCTCATATATTAAAGTTTTGATTTTTACTTCTAACATTTTTGCTTCGACCTTTAAAATGATTTCTACTCGTTCTTCTTCATTAAAATATAGAATCATTCGATAATGGTCGCTTTCCCTAATTATCCGTTTAGCTGATCTATCGATTACTGTTCGAATATTTGTAGATGGTTCTACATATATTAAACGATTATTATTTTCATCTATCTCGCCTGTTAAATTATATTCTTGGTGTTCTGATTGTGTTATTAGCGAAATACTTAAATTTACTTTTTTCATTTTCATCACCCAGAAATCTAAGCATCATTATAGCATACCTCATTGAAATTGCCTACTTTTTTTCGTTATTTTATTTATTTCCGTTTTAAAAATTTTTAAACAGGATAGACTTTTGTTTTTATACATATTTTTTTCTTGAGTGATCCATATTAAAAATAGTATTGGAGGGATTTTATGAAGAAGTTGAAAAAAATCATCAAAATTTTTGTTTTATTGATGATTATTGTCCTTTTAGCTTTTGGAGGTGTGATTCTCTATATTAAAATGTCTCCTAAATTAGAAATCAAAAATGCGAATGCCTTTTTAATGTACGATAGTCAAAATGAGCTGTTTTTTCAAGGAAGTGGTTCTCAAGAATGGGTAAATTTAGAAGATATTTCCGATAAATTAATTACGGCTACTATTTATACAGAAGATAAGCATTTTTATCAACATTTTGGGTTTGATTTTTTGCGAATAGCGAAAGCAATGTTTGTCAATATTACTTCTGGGAGTAAAAGTCAAGGCGCAAGTACGATTTCTCAACAATATGCTAAAAACTTGTTTCTTGATTTTGATAAAACTTGGGAACGAAAACTAAAAGAAATGTGGATTACTTTACAGTTAGAAGTTCATTATGATAAAGATGAAATTTTAGAGGGTTATTTAAATACGATTAATTATGGACATGGAATGTATGGAATTCAAAATGCTGCTAAGTTTTATTTTGATAAAAATGCTTCTGAATTAGATTGGGCAGAAGCCGCTATGCTTACTGGGATTCCTAAATCACCGTCTAATTATTCACCTATTGTGAATTTTGAGCTTGCCAAACAAAGGCAAACTAATATTTTGTATAATTTATATCAAAATGACGTCATATCTGAAGAAGAATATAACCAAGCAGTAAATGAAGAATTAACGATTGTAGGCGAAAAAAACTCGCAAGAATTAGCCAATATTATGTACTATCAAGATGCGGTGATGCGAGAGTTAAATTCCTTAGAGGAAATTCCCGATTCCTTATTAGAAACTGGGGGAATCAAAATCTATACAAACTTAGATATGAATGCCCAAAGCATCTTAGAAAATAGTATCAAAAATAATTTGACGGAGGATACTGAACTACAAGTAGCAAGTGTAATGATGGATCCAAATACGGGAAAAATCATTGCTCTTGTTGGTGGGAAAGATTATAATAAAAGTCAATATAATCGAGCTTATCAATCGGCAAGACAAGTCGGTTCGACAATGAAACCATTTTTGTATTATGCAGCTTTAGAAAGCGGCTTTACTTCTAGTACGACATTTACTAGTGAACAAACTACATTTACTTTTTCTAATAATCAGACCTATTCTCCACAAAATTATGGCGATCAATATGGAAATAAACCAATTTCTTTAGCGACTGCTATCTCTTATTCTGATAATATTTATGCCGTAAAAACTCATATGTTTCTGGGAGAAGATGCTTTAGTCAATATTTCTAAACGTTTAGGAATAACTGCTGAATTAGAAGAAGTTCCTTCTCTACCGCTAGGTACGGCTAGTATCAATATTATCGAGATGGCAGCGGCTTACTCAGCCTTTGCAAACGAAGGGTATAAAGTAGAAGGATATTTAATTTCTCGAGTTGAAGATTTAAAGGGTAATGTTCTTTATGAACATAAAGAGGAAAAAGAAAATATTCTCAATAAAAGTTTAACTTATATCCTAAGCGAATTATTAACTTCTACTTATGACTCTACCTTTATTGATTATAACTATCCTACAGCCATTGGAATTGCACCGAAAATCAAGCATAAACTAGCACTTAAAAGTGGAACTACTAACACGGATCATTGGTCAATTGGTTATAATCATAACATCGTTACTGCGGTTTGGATAGGGTATGATGATAACCGGGATATCGAAGCATCAGATTATAAATACTCTCGTAATATCTGGGTAGAAGCTACAGAGGGTTACTTACAGGATCAAGAAGATGCTTGGTATAAGCAACCTAGTAATGTTGTTGGCGTTTTAGTCAATCCAATTACCGGAAAACCAGCAACAGAAGCAGACGAAAAGAAAAAAATTATGTATTATGTCAAAGGAACGGAACCTTCTTCTACCGATACTGTTTTCGATGAATTATTAGAACAAGATGAACAAATATTAGAACAAAATTAGGTTTATGTACTATTTTTCTAATCCCTTCATATAGTTTTATAGGAAGGTGATTTCATGAATCCAGATTTCTCTAATCGAGCAGCATCGACTAATCCTAATCTCATTCCTAATCAAAGTACCTATCCACCCTATACGGATTTTCCAGGATACGCTAACAGCATGCAACAACAAGCGGTATATCCCCAATACGCGGAAACTATTTTTTCAAAAAATCATGGAAAATATGTTTCTATTTATCTTTCTTATCCTGATTCTGTTGAGTGGCGAGATAGAATTTTTAAAGGGATTATTCTAGCTGATGGTAGGGATTACTTATTATTAAAAGATGATGATGGAAGAACAGTATTATTATGGTTAGTCTATATCAATTTTGCGATTTTTGATGAAGATATTAATTTTTAAAAGCGAATTTTTTAAACGAATTCGCTTTTTCCTCGCATAAATCAATTTACTAAATATCAAAAGAATGCTAAAATGATGGTATAGAATACGAGGGGATGTTATGTATTATATTATCGTTGGAATACTCATTTTAGTATTAATTATACTCTTAATCGAAGTTATTTATTATAATAAGTTTCAAATGGCGCGAATTAGAATTAGCGAGGCAGAAAATAATATCGATATTCTTCTCCAAAAGAAATTAACGCTATTAGAAAGAACCGTAAAAATTATTGAAGATTTCGATCCTAAATATCAAGAAGATCAAATCCTATCTGGCTTATTGAAAATAAAAAATAAAAAATTAAATAATTTTGAATTAAATAAAGAATTAGAAAAACAAATGGCAGAATATAAAGGATTACTTGATTTAGAGTCAAGATTAAAAGAAATTGATTCTTTAAATACGATTAATTTTGATTTAGTCGATATTGATAATGATTTAATTGCTGCTAAAAAATACTATAATGATACGATTATTTCTTACAATAAATTAGTTAAGTGTTTTCCTTCTAATTTAGTAGCACTCATTTTTCATTATCCACGAAAAGAGTTCTATGCTGATGAAAAAGTAGAAATCTTTGAAATTTTAAAAGAAAAATAAAAGAATAAGACGAATCTATCTTATTCTTTTCAGAGTGTAGACAAACCCCTAGATTTTTTTCTAGAGGTTTTCTTCTGAATAATTTTTTTAGCGACTTTGAAAAAAAATCAAATAATTTATGAAACCATAAATAATAGATGATAATGTAAGTGGTTTT
>DVKF01000061.1 GCA_018716115.1 Candidatus Alloscybalousia intestinigallinarum | reverse complement strand
CAAAACGAAACGGTAATAAAAGAGTACGTGAAAAATCAAGGTAAACAAGTTACGGAATATAAGCAGTTGCATTTAGTGTTGAGTAGCATCGCTGGAAAAGATACCCCGTAGCTTGCTGCGGGGAGTTTCATCGTAGATAGAATCTAAATTTTGAAAAAAATTGTTCACAATGTTTCACGTGAAACATTAATGGGTAGATCTATTTTTTTGTTGAGAATGAAAGATTGTTTGTACTCATTTTAATATAATTTTAAGAGATATGATTATGTGTTAGTTAGTTTATAACGTAGATAGAATCTAAATTTTGAAAAAAAATTGTTCACAATGTTTCACGTGGAACATTAAAAGTGTAGTAGTTTAAATTATTGATAAAGTTTTCTGTGTTTTAATTAAATAAGTAATTCTAGTTATTTATGAAAAACTATTGAATGAATGAGAAGAAAATGATAGAAAATTATTTCCCGGGAAATAATTTATACACAATGTTCCACGTGAAACATTAAAAGTGTAGTAGTTTAAATTATTGATAAAATTTTCTTTGTTTTGATTAGATAAGTAATTCTAGTTATTTATGAAAACGATTGAATGAATGAGAAGAGAATGATAGAAAATTATTTCCCGGGAAATAATTTATACACAATGTTTCACGTGAAACATTGACTATTTGTACTTATCATAATAGAAAAAAATAGAAAATTTTGTATTTCTATTGAAATTGTGGAAAAAATATATTAAAATAATGATGTGCAATAAATATGGGTGGAACCAGGTCAGAATCGGAAGATAGCAGCCTTAACATTTTCATATTTATGTGCACTTTTTTTTGGGAGAATATATATGAATGATATAGATTTTATGATGTTAGCTTTGAAAGAAGCCAAAATGGCTTATGATAATGGTGAAGTTCCGGTTGGAGCCGTATTGGTGAAAGAAAATCAAGTGATTTCTTCTTCACACAATCAAAAAGATTTTAAAAATTGCGCGATTTTTCATGCTGAAATAGGGTGTATTATCGAAGCATCTCGGAAATTAAACAATTGGAGATTAACGGATTGTTCTTTGTATGTAACTATGATGCCTTGTCCAATGTGTGCAGGCGCTATTGCTCAATCAAGAATATCAAAAGTTGTTTATGGAACTGTAGCTAACACTAACGATGTCGAATTGGTAAAAAAGATTTTTTCCAATCGTACATATGGTAATGCTGTTGAACTAGTTGGTGGTATTTTAGAAGAGGAGTCAGCAGGATTAGTTAAAGATTTTTTTCGTGAAAAACGTTCTTAACTGCTTATCTCTATCTTTTTTTATGGTATAATTAAATTAGTTATGGGAGGTGAGTTATGTCGTATCAAGCATTATATAGAAAATATAGACCTTCTAAATTAGAAGATGTGGTTGGCCAAACATCGGTGGTTAAAATTGTTCGCAATGCAATTCAATTTGGCAAGATTAATCATGCCTATCTTTTTTCGGGACCACGTGGTACTGGTAAAACGACAATGGCAAAAATTTTTGCTAAGGATGTTAATTGTCTTAATCCAATAGATGGTGAGGCTTGTGGTAAGTGTAAAAATTGTCTTGCTATTATTAATAACGAATGTTCAGATATTATTGAAATTGACGCTGCTTCAAACAATGGCGTTGATGAAATTCGTGAAATAAAGAATAAAATTAATTTAGTACCTTCTGAATTGAAATATAAAGTTTATATTATCGATGAGGTGCATATGTTATCTATAGGTGCTTTTAATGCTTTGTTGAAAACGTTGGAAGAACCCCCTGAACATATTATTTTTATTCTGGCTACTACTGATTTACATAAAGTTCCTAGCACAGTGATTTCTAGATGTCAGTGTTTTGAGTTTCAAAGATTAACTGAAAAAGAAATCAGTTCTAGGCTTCGTTATATTGCTGATCAAGAAAATGTTCAGATTGATGATGAAGTGCTAAATCGAATTTCTGAACTTGTAGATGGTGGTATGCGAGATGCCATTGGCATGTTGGATAAGGCAATTTCTTATTCTTCAGATTCTAGAGTTTCTTTAACTGATTTTGAAATGTTAAATGGTATTGTTTCTAAGAATGAAAAAAAGAAGTTTTTATCTATGGTTTTTGAACGTGATATTGCTGGAATTATTTCTTTCATTGATACTATATATGATTCTGGTAAAGATTTGGTTATATTTAATCAAGATTTACTAACTTTATGTAGAGATTTTGTTGTAGATTATTATTCTTCAAAGGAAATTGAATTTGATATTAGCTTTCTACTTGATTTTGCAGAATCTTTGAATGAAATATTAAATGAAGTAAAACAATCTAGTAATATGAAAACTGTTTTCGAAATGAAAATTCTTTCTTTTGTCTATCATCACGATGGTCATACAGATAAATTTGTAGGACAGAATAAAGAATCTGACAAAGAAGAAATTAGTTCAAAAACGCAAGTTAATGATAAAGTAGTTGCAGAATTGTCTAATCATCCAAAAAATATAAATGAGGTTACTCAATTAAATATAAAGAATGAACCTAATGTTGAACATAAAATTTCAATGGATAAAGGAAATAATCTAGAAAAAATAAATAGTGATTTGCAAGAATATTTAAAAATAAACAGTATTATCATTAATAATTGTTTTGCTGGTGCTAGTAAACGAGAACTTTTGGATATTAAAAATAATTGGTCTAAATTAAATGATTATGCTTTAGATAATCATTATGGTGCGGTTGCATGTTATATTTTTGATGGTACAATAAGAGCAGCTAGCCAAGATTCTGTAATTATCACATTTGATTACGAATCGATGGTAAACCGTGGGTACCGGTTATTGTCAAAAATCGAGGAGTTGTTTGGAATTGTTTTTGGTCATAATGTTAGAGTTGCTTTATTAACGAGTGCCGATTGGGAAAAGGAAAAGAAAGAGTATATTGATAAAAAGAATAATGGGATTGCTTATCAGTATCAGGAGGTTCCATTGTTAAATGAGAATTTGTCTCAATCTTCTCAGCTATTAGATAATCCTGGCATAGATTCTAGTAGCGTAGAAGAAGCAATCAAATTATTTGGTGAAAATATGGTAAGTATAGATTAGAAAGGATTGAGGTTATATGAATTTACAAGCCATTATGAAGCAAGCGCAAGCTATGCAAAAAGATATGATGAAAGCAAAGGAAGAAGTAGATAATACTACTTTTATTGGAGAGAGTTCTTTTGTTAAGGTAGAGGTAAAAGGTACAAAAGAGGTTGTAAAGATTACGATAGAAGAAGAGTTATCCGATATTGATAAAGAAATGTTAGCGGATATGATTATGATTGCTATCAATGATGCCTTCAAAAAAGTAGATAAAATGATGGAACAAAAACTTGGACGTTATGCTAATGCTTTACCAGGTGTAATTTAGTTATGTATCCAACTGATTTAGAGAATCTAATTGAATCTTTGCAGTTTTTTCCAGGAATTGGTAGAAAAACAGCAGAGCGGATGGCTTTCTCAGTTATGAATATGTCGGATGAAAGGGTGGAATTATTATCTTCTAGCATTGATAATGTGAAGAAGAATATTCATCTTTGTTCTGTTTGTAATTCCTTTACCGATTCTGATATATGCAACATATGTTCGAATAAGCTTCGGGATGATACAACGTTATGCGTAGTTGAAGATCCACGTTCAGTTTTTTTATTTGAAAGTTTAGGTTTATTTAAAGGAAAGTATCATGTATTAAAGGGATTAATTTCTCCCGCGATGGGAATTAATCCAGAAGATATTGAGCTAGAAAAATTAATTGATCGAGTTAGAAATACTCAACCAAAGGAAATTATTTTAGCTTTTCGTCCAAGTATAGAAGGTGAAACCACAGCTTTGTATATAAAAAGAATATTAGGTGATTTAGATATAAAAATATCAAAAATTGCTAGTGGTGTTCCGATTGGAGCAGATATGGAATATATAGATGCTATGACTTTGGAAAGAGCGCTTAGAGATCGTAAAAATGTAGAATAAATTTTTTCTAACACCATAGTTTTTATTAGGTGATAGAATATGAAAAAATTATTATCTTTATTACGAAAAGTAATATTTAGTTTCTTTATTTTATATGGTTTTAATATGATTGCTAGTGATTTTAATATTATTATTCCTATTAATGTCATAACGATTTCTTTAGTTTCTTTTCTTGGTTTTCCTGCTCTTTTTTCTTTAGTTTTATTATTTGTATTAGTTTATTGAAAGGAGGATATTTATGTTAGAAGATTTTAAACTTTCTCAAGAAAATTTTTATCATGAAGTTCTTCAGTTTGGTCTTCATAAAAAATTTAGTCATGCTTATTTAATTGAAACGAAAGATTATCTAGATTCTGATAATCTTGTTTTGGCATTTGCTAAATTTTTGTATTGTCCTCATCATTATACTAATTTTTCTTGTTGTGGAGATTGTAATCGTTGCCATCTAATTGATTTAGGAATAAATAGTGATATTATGGTTATTTCTCCAGAGGGATCGTGGATAAAGAAAGAACAAGTTCAAGAGATTAAAGATAAATTTATGACGACATCATTAGAAAATAATGTTAGAATATACATAATTAAAGAGGCGGACAAGCTTAATAAACAGGCAGCAAATGCATTATTAAAATTTTTAGAAGAACCCGATAATCAATTAATTGGGATATTGGTTTGTCGTAATCGTTATCAAGTTTTAGAAACTTTACAAAGTCGTTGTCAATTGCTTTCTCTTTCTGGAAATCAAGATAATATTACTAATATTGAAAATGAAGATTTTCTTCATGATTTTATTTCGACAATTGAAATAAAGAAAGAAGCAGCTATTGCGTTTATTCCAAGTCTCCTTGCTAATGAATATTGGACAAAAGATGAATGGATAGTTATCTTTACGCAATTAGAGATGATTTATGAGCAGGCACTAAGAAAGAGTGTATTGCCTGAGTTTTCTTCTAGTTTTTCTCAGTTGGTAGAATTGGTTTTGAAATATAATACCGAAAAGGATTGTTTACGGAAGTTAGAAGTTATTCATTCTTATATTCAAAAATTAACTTTTAATTTAAATGTTTCCCTTATGTTGGATGCATTTGTCATTGATTTTTCTGGTGGTGAGTATAGTTATGTATAAGGTAGCAGGTGTTTCTTTTAAAAAGAATAGCAAAATATATTTATTTTTGGTTCAAGATATTGATCCGTTAGTTAATGATGAGGTAATTGTAGAAACAGAAAAAGGTTTACAGTATGGAACGATTTCTTATTTTAAAGAATTTGAAGAAGAAGATTTAGGTTTTTCGTTGAAAAAAATTCTTAGGATTGCAACCGAGGAAGATAAAAAGAAACATCAAAAAAATATAAAAGATGCTGAGAAAGCATTAGAAGATGCTAAGAAATTAGCTAGTCGCTTTCAATTACCAATGCGTATTATAGATGCTAATTTTACTTTTGATCGAAATCAATTATTATTTAATTTTTTAGCAGATGATCGGGTTGATTTTCGTGAGTTAGCTAAAAAATTAGCTCAAATTTATAAGACTAGGATTGAATTAAGACAGATTGGAGTACGGGATAAGGCCAAAGAGATAGGTGGCTTAGGTCCTTGTGGTCGTTTTTTGTGTTGCAATAGTTTTTTGACGGATTTTAATAGTGTTTCTATTAATATGGCTAAAAATCAAATGTTAGCTCTTAATCCTAGTAAAATAAACGGTGTATGTGGTCGTTTGTTGTGTTGTTTAAATTATGAAGATCAACTTTATTCAGAAATGAAGGTGGGGTTACCTAAAATTGGGGAGTTATATGAAAGTAATGAGGTTAAAGGTAAAGTAGTAGGTATAAATATTTGGAAAAGAACAGTTACTGTAGAGCAGAAGAACCATAGTCAAGTAGAAGTTGAGGTAGAATAATTATGGAAGTGTTGCATGACTTGGTTGGATTTCAAAACTTTAAGATTTTTCAAAATACGGATTGGTTTTCTTTTTCTTTAGATTCTGTATTGTTACCTAATTTTGTTACTTTGAATCATAATATCGAACGAGTTTTAGATTTAGGAACAGGCAATGCCCCAATTCCCATGATTTTGTCATTAAAAACCAATGCTAAAATTGTTGCGGTGGAAATTCAAGAAGATTTATATAAATTGGCACAAAAAAATATTGATTATAATCATTTACGTGATAGAATAGAGTTACTTCATTTAGATATGAAAAAGTTGAGGGAAATTTATCTTCCAGATACTTTTGATGTGATTACTTGTAATCCACCATACTTTAAGTATTTAAAGACTAGTCATTTGAATGAAGATGAACATAAAGTGATTGCCCGTCATGAGAAATTGATTACGTTAGAGGATATATTTTCTCTATGCTTTTATCTCTTAAAGAATCAAGGAGTATTAGGAATGGTTCATCGTACTGATCGATTAGTTGAAATTATCCATTTGGCTAATCAGTATCATTTAGAGATAAAAAGGCTTAGGTTAGTTTATCCTAAAGAAAACAGCGATTCTAATTTAGTGTTGATTGAGTTTCGTAAAAACGGAAAAACAGGCTTAAAAATATTACCACCGCTATATGTACATCATTCTGATGGAAGTTATACTAATGAAGTTTTGAATATGTTTAAGGAGAGTGAAACTGATGAATCGAAATGAAGAAAAAGAAATAATTAGAAATTATGTTTTTCCATGTATAGTTGGAAAGGTTATTGTTACAAAAGATTTTTTTGGTATATGTGAAAGAGATACTGTGTCACTTTTTTGGCACTTAAAACGGGTGTTGCCAGCTGAGTGTTTTCCTGTATTTGATGGTTTACATGATGATTATCTCAATCAGTTACGTACTGTTTACCAAAGTAAGTTAACTAGTGAACAAAAAGAAAATCCGCATTTATATGACTTTAATTTACATTCTTATGCTCGTAAGCGTGGGTTAGTCAGAGAATTAAAAAAATTAAAATAAGAGGAATATAATGAGACAAAAAAGTTATGCTCAAGAAGAAGAGTCTATCTTATACTTAATTCCTACGCCGATAGGAAATATGGAAGATATTACGTTACGAGCTGTTCATTTATTAGAACGAGTTGATTTTATTCTTTGTGAAGATACTAGAGTAACTAGAGAGTTATTAAATCATTTACAGATAAAGAAAAAATTAGTTCATTGTGATGATCATAACGAAGAACAAGTGAAACAAATGGTAGTTGAACAACTAAAAGAGAAGGCAGTAATTGGTTTAGTTACTGATCGGGGTACTCCTATTATCAGTGATCCTGGTTATCGTGTTAGTCGTTATGTAATGGATGCCGGTTTTCCCGTTGTCAGTTTGCCTGGGGCAACCGCTTTTGTTCCGGCTCTTACTATGTCGGGATTATCTCCAGCTCCGTTCTTATTTTATGGCTTTTTAAATAGTAAAAAGGGAAAAAGAGATCAAGAGTTGACTTCTTTAAAAAATTATCCTTATACGATGATTTTTTATGAATCACCACATCGAATTGAAGAAGCGCTTCATTCTTTGTTAGAAGTGTTAGGAAATCGTCAAATTGCCTTATGTCGAGAAATTAGTAAAAAATACGAAGAGATTATTCGTGGCTCTATATCTGAGGTATTAGTTGTTGTTTCGGAATTAAAAGGAGAGATGGTCTTAGTGGTAGATGGGAATCATGAACGAGAAGATTTTTCTTCATTATCTATTCCAGAACATGTAACATTATATGTAGAAGATGGTCTTACTGAGAAGGAGGCAATTAAGAAAGTAGCTCTTGAACGTGATTTGCCTAAGTCAATTGTATATCGTGAATATCATATTCATAGATAGAATTTGTGTAAAGTTATGAAATTATTTCCCGGGAAATAATTTTAGGATATTTTTAAAGAAAAAAATAGGGGATGATTAAATGAAATTGATTGTTGGATTAGGAAATCCAGGCAAGGAATATGAAAATACTCGTCATAATGTTGGCTTTTTTGCATTGGATACTTTCGCGGAGAAAGTTGGTTGTTCAATTCGTTCCTCTAAATTCTCTGGTTTATATGGAGAATGTTTTATCCATGGTGAAAAAGTAATTCTTTTGAAACCTCAGTCTTATATTAATTTAAGCGGCGAGGTAATTCGTCGCTATGTTGATTTTTTCCATATTCCGATTGATGATATTTTAATTATTCACGATGATTTAGATTTGCCATTAGGTAATTTTAGAATTAAGAAAAAGGGTTCCTCAGCTGGCCATAATGGTTTAAAAAATATTGAATTACATTTAAAAACTCAAGAGTATAAGCGAATCAAAATAGGTATTTCTAATGATAAGTCTATGGATACTAAAGATTATGTTTTAGGACGGTTATCTAAGGAAGAAACTCAGACTTTAAAATCGGTAATTGATACTGTTATGTTAGTTTTAGAAGATTATTTTGTTTTGCCATTTGACGCATTAATGTCTAAATATAACGTAAAAAATAAGAAATAGGTGATTACTTTGCGTTTTTTTGATTCTATCATTAATTTATCTGAGATTGATCGTATTGGCTTGTCTGGATTAACAGATGAGCTTTTTGGCGTTTATGTTAATGATTTAGTTTGTCATCGTAAAGAAAATTCTATTTTGGTTGTTGCTTCTTCTTTGTATGAAGCTAATCAATTATATAATTCTATTAGTACTTATTATGATAGAACATTTCTCTTTCCTATGGACGATTTTCTAACGAGCGAAGCTATTGCGGTTAGTCCGGATTTAATGGTTACTCGCTTAGAGACGATTAATCATTTGCTAGAATCTTCTAAGCCAAGTGTAGTTGTTACTAATTTAATGGGTTATTTACGCTATTTACCTACCGTTGAAGTTTATCGTTCTCATATTTTATCTTTAAAGCCTAATTTAGAGATAGAGCCGAGGGAATTAGCTAGTAAATTGGCGAATATGGGATATCATCGCGAATCTATTGTGACAAGGACGGGAGAATTCGCCGTTCGAGGTTTTGTAATCGATGTCTTTCCGTTAGGAGAAAATCATCCGATTCGTTTAGAGTTTTTTGGGGATATGATTGATTCTATTCGTTATTTCGATGAAGAGACTCAAAAATCCATAGAGAGTCTTTCATCATGTAATCTTTATCCTTATACTGATTTTTTATTAGAAAATTATCTAGAAGATACGATTTTTAAACAAAAATATTTAAAACAATATTCTGATCAAGTAATTTCGATTCTTTCTTATCTTCATCAACCAATTACGATTTATAAGGATTATCCTCAGCTTAGAAAAAGTTATGAAATGATCGAAAAAGAATGTTTTCAGTATCGTCTAGAAAAAGATCAATCTTTTCATGATGAGTATATGTTTTCTTTAGATTCCTTAGTACCTAAGCATCTTATTCATTATCTAACTATCGATAATCTTTTAGAAGATCATTCTATTAAAATTCACTATTTTGATAGTAAAGAGATTACTCCGTTTCGAGAAAATATCGAAGCGATTAATGCATTTTTAAAAGAACAATTATATTTAAATAAGACAATTGTTCTTTGCTTAAAGGATTATCAGGTAAAAAACTTCGTTAAGGAATTAACCTCTCCATATGTATTAACTGATGAAGAAAATATTTTTTCAGATAAAATTAATGTTATTGTAAAAACGATAGGTAAAGGTTTTGCCTATGCTAATTTTGTAGTATTATCGGATCAAGATTTATTCATAGCAACTACTTCAAAAAAGAAGTATAAGACGCATTTTAAATACGCTTCTAAAATTAAAGATATTAATAAGTTAACTGTTGGTGATTATGTTGTTCATCATGCTCATGGTATTGGAATTTATCATGGTATACGAACTTTAAAAGTAGGAAATTTGTTAAAAGATTATATTGAAGTATTGTATGCAGCTGGCGATAAACTTTACATTCCAGTTGAAAAAATCGATTTAATTAGTAAATATTCTGGTAAAGAAGGTATTACCCCTAAGATTAATAAATTAGGTGGTTCTGATTGGAATAGAATAAAAAATCGCGTAAGGCATAAGGTTCATGATATTGCAGATCAATTAATTAAGCTGTATGCTCTTCGTGAAATGAAGCAAGGATATGCTTTTCATCCTGATACGGATTTACAGTTAAAGTTTGAAGAAGCTTTTGAATATGTAGAAACGAAAGATCAATTATTAGCTATTAAGCAGATAAAACAAGATATGGAATCTATTCATCCAATGGATCGTTTGTTATGTGGAGATGTAGGGTATGGTAAAACAGAAGTTGCTTTTCGCGCTATTTTTAAAGCCGTAATGGATTCTAAACAAGTTTTATATCTTTGTCCAACAACGATTCTTTCTAACCAACAGTATCAGAATGCATTAAAAAGGTTTCATGGATTTCCAGTTAATATTGCGTTACTTAATCGTTTTACGACAGTTAAGGAAAGAAATGAAATCTTAGTGGGATTAAAAAATGGGACAATAGATGTTGTCTTTGGTACCCATCGTCTTCTTAGTCATGATATTCAACCTAAAGATTTAGGATTATTAATCATTGATGAGGAGCAACGTTTTGGCGTTACTCATAAAGAAAAAATAAAAGAATATAAAAGTAATATTGATGTATTAACACTTACTGCAACTCCTATCCCCAGAACATTACAAATGTCGATGATTGGAATTAGAAGTCTTTCTTTGATTGAGACCCCTCCTGTTGATCGTTATCCGATTCAAACGTATGTGATTGAAGAGAGTAAACAAATTATTCAAGATGCGATTTATAAAGAATTATCTCGAGAGGGGCAAGTTTTTCTTCTTTATAATCGAGTGGAATCAATTGAAGAAAAGGCTTATGAAATACAAAAACTAGTGCCTGAAGCGCGTATTGTTTGTGCTCATGGTCAACTTTCTAAAGAAGAATTAGAGTCTAGGATGTTTGATTTTATTAATCAGAAGTATGATATCCTTTTATGTACGACAATTATTGAGACTGGAATTGATATTCCGAATGTTAATACATTAATTATATTAGATGCTGATCGTTTTGGACTTAGTCAGTTATATCAAATTAGAGGTAGAGTTGGTCGAAGTAATAAGATTGCGTATGCTTATTTAATGTATCGCCCTAGTAAGGTATTGACGGAGTCGGCAGTTAAACGATTACACGCTATTCAAGATTTTACCGAATTAGGTAGTGGTTTTTCTATCGCGACTAGGGATCTTTCTATCCGAGGAGCCGGTGATATTTTAGGTAGTGAGCAAGCTGGTTTTATCGATAGTGTAGGAATTGATTTATATTTGAAAATTTTAAATGAAGAAGTTGCACGCTTGAAAGGAAATTCCGTAGAAGAAGAAAGTGATGACGAAACTTCTAATGAGAAGAACGATAAGCCATTATTAGATGTTTCTACTCATATTTCGGATCAATATACAGATGATGATAATTTGAAGATTGAAATTCATCGTATGATTAATCAGATTGATTCTTATGAAAAATTAGAGGAAATAAAAGCAGAGCTAGAAGATCGTTTTGGAAAAATCAATGATGATATTTTAATTTATATGTATGAAGAGTGGTTTGAAAAATTAGCTAAGCAATTAGAAATAGAAAAAGTAAATAAGACTAGAAATTCTATCGAGTTGGTATTTAGTGAAGCTATGACAAAAAAAATTGATGGAGAAAAACTCTTTCGGGAAAGCTTCAAGATTAGTCCTATGTTCCGCTTTAAATTACTTTCCGGTCATTTAATTGTTATTTTGGATATTATTAAGCTTGAAAAGCATTATATTTATTATCTCATTGAGTTGTTAAGGACTATGTTATAGATGTTTTTCTATAATCGTTGACATAATTGATCTTTTATAGTAATATTATTATTTGCCAAGTGAGTGTGCATATTCAGAAAAAGTATGAAAAGTATGAAAAGTATGAAAAGTATGAAAGTATGAAAAGCTGCACAGGGGAAACCTACACGTTATAACACGGAGTCACTAGAGTGGTGGTTTCTGTGTTTTTATTTGCATGAAGCCACGAAATAATTAAGAAAGGAGAAGTACATTGTTAAATAATAGTTTAAAAGATACTTCGCTGTTGATTTTGTTTGATTTTAATATGATTCCTTATATTTTTGAATTAAAGAAAGATCAAGAGAATGATGAATTTTACTTATATTCTGAGTCTCTTCATTTAGATGTTAAGAAAATATTTTTACAACCCAACTGTTTAATGCAGTTAAAAGATACCGAACAAGTTATTCATTTTGGTAATCAAGACGAATTAACGAAATCTACGATGATTTCTAATATTTATATTGATCCAACTATTTTTGAAACCTTAGTAGAATCCGATTTACTTGCTTATCCAATGACGTTTGCGTCAATGTATCATTTACCAGAAGAATCATCATGCGATTATCAAAAAAAGAAGCGTTTATATATGTATTCCAATGAATATCCTTTAGTATAAGGGTATTTTTTGTTTTAGTTTTCTTTTTTCATGAATTGACTATTTTTTTAGAAACTGTTATGATGAATACAATAAGGGTGAAGAAGAATGGATCATGATATTTTAAAAATGTTTAAGGAAAAAAATAGAAACATCCTCATTAATAGCTTGAAATACGACATTGAGAAAAATATGACTTCTCTTTTAGAAACAATAATTAATATTTTTAATCATGAATTTGATATTGCGATAAAAAATATTATCTCTATTTATGAAGATAGTAATTATAATACTGGACGTTATCGTTTTATTACCGATACGATTAATCAAATGAAAATGGATAGTTATCGAGAAATAGAGATTCAGTTAGAAAAGAAGAAATTATCTTTAGAAGAAAAAATTAGTCAATTAGAATTTACTGAAGGACAGATGAAGGAGTATTATGACTTTGTTTTAGATACGACTAAAGAGTTAAAGGATCCATTCATAGAAAAAGCTTTTTGTTTAGTTAGAGAAGACGCTATGCGTTTATTTGAACGTAATATAAAAAAGAATATAATAATTGATAAACAGGAGATTACTTTGAAGCGAATTCAAGATTATTTAAAAAATCGTCTTTATGGCAAATTAGAAACAAAACTTCATATGGAGATTATGCTTCGTGATAATAATTTGATTAATAAAGCGAAAGAAGGTTATTTACGTTATCAAGAAATCTGTGCGAAGACGGAAGAAAAATGATAAATTTAATTTATTTTTGTATAATCTTTTTTAATCTTAGTAAGACTAATGATAGAAAGAAGGTTATATATGAAATCTACAGGTGTGATTCGTAGAATTGATGATTTAGGACGTATTGTTATACCCAAAGAGATAAGAAAGAATTTAAAGATTCGGGAAGGGGATACGTTAGAATTTTATATTAGTGGTAGTGAAATTATTTTAAAGAAATTTTCTTTAATTAGTGAATTTAGTGATATGGCTAGTAAATTAGTTGGAATTAATGATCAATTAATGAAGAAGAAGCTATTAATTACTGATCATGATAAGATCATTGCTTGTTCTAAGGAGTTAGAAAAACGTTATCTAAATAAAGAGATTACTTCTTTAGTTCAAGATAAATGTGTAGAAAGAATGGACTATTTAGAAAATGAAGATACTATTTTTTCTTTTGTTGATGGAGAAGAAGAAAATGGGTTTTATATGATTAGTCCGGTTATTGTCGATAGTGATGTTTTAGGAGCAGTAATTTTATTTACAGATACTCCGTTATCAGAACAAGATAGACTGATGGTAAAGATGTTTAATGCTTTTTTGACAAAAAATATTGAAGAGTAAAATAGTTTATGATATAATCTCTAGATATAAAAGTTTTGAAAGAAAGAGTCATATGGATTTTATCAGAAGAGAGTCTCCGTTGGTGAAAAGAGATATAAAGGAAATATGATAGATGGTTCTGGAACTGATAAATCGATAAGTAGGTTTATTCGTTATTCGCGTTAAGAAGTTGAGTGTATGAATATGTATTCATAAAGTAAGGTGGTACCGCGATTTTTTCGTCCTTATAGGCGAGGAAGTCGTTTTTTTATGAGGTGGTGATAACTATGGCACGATTTTTTGAGAAAATTAGTTTTGAGCAGTTTAAACAAGATATCAGTGACGATTTATCTTTATATCAGGAGTACTCTTTACCGAAGAGAGCGACCAAGAAAAGTGCTGGTTATGATGGAGAGGCAGTAGTTGATTTTGTTTTGGCTCCAGGTGAAACCAAGAAGGTCCCGTTAGGAATTAAGGCTTGTATGAATTATGATGAGGTATTATTATTGTTGATTCGTAGTAGTCAGGGATTTCGGTCAAAGGTACGAATGTGTAATCAAGTAGGGGTTATCGATTCTGATTATTATAATAATATAGAAAATGAGGGACATATATGGATCTGTTTACATAACTTTGGAGATACAGATTATGTTGTTCATCGTGGCGATAAAATTTGTCAGATGATTTTTATGAATTATTTAACGGTAGATCATGAGGAAGAAATTACTCAAGAAAGAGTAAATGGGTTTGGTTCTACCGATAGGAAAGAAGGGTAAAAAAATGGAAAAATATTATATTTCTACCGCAATTGCTTATACTTCAGGAAAACCTCATATTGGAAATACTTATGAGATTGTTTTAGCTGATGCGATTGCGCGTTATAAAAGATTTAAAGGGTATGAGGTTTATTTTCAAACTGGTACTGATGAACATGGAGAGAAAATTCAACAGAAAGCTGAGCTTGCTGGAACTACACCTAAACAGTTTGTGGATGAAGTAGCTTCAGAAATAAAGCGTATTTGGGATATTATGAATACTAGTTATGATCGCTTTGTACGAACTACTGATCCACACCATGAAAAAATCGTCCAAAAGATATTTAAAAAGATGACTGATCAAGGAGATATTTATCTTGGTAAGTACGAAGGTTGGTACTGTACTCCTTGTGAATCTTTCTTTACGGAGAGTCAATTAATAGATGGTAAGTGTCCTGATTGTGGTAGAGAGGTAAATAGGAAAAGTGAGGAGGCTTATTTCTTTAGACTTTCTAAATATCAAGATCGCTTAATTGAATATATTGAACAACATCCCGATTTTATTCAACCTGAATCTAGAAAGAATGAGATGTTAAATAATTTTTTAAAACCAGGATTGCAGGATTTATGTGTTTCTAGAACATCTTTTGATTGGGGAATTCCGGTTGATTTTGATCCAAAACACGTAGTTTATGTGTGGTTAGATGCGCTTACTAATTATATTACTAATATCGGATATGATCCTGATGGGAGTACGGAAGAATTCAAAAAATATTGGCCTGCTGATTTACATTTAATTGGTAAAGATATCATTCGTTTTCATACGATTTATTGGCCTTGTTTCTTGATGAGTCTCGACTTGCCACTTCCTAAACAGGTATTTGGTCATCCGTGGTTAATTGTCGGCGATGGAAAGATGAGTAAATCTAAAGGTAATGTCGTCTATGCTGATGATTTGGTTGAGCATTTCGGGGTCGATGCTGTTCGTTATTATCTATTACATGAGATTCCTTTTAGTAGTGATGGTGTATTCACTTATGATTTATTGATTGAAAGAACAAATAGTGATTTAGCAAATATTTTGGGAAATTTGGTGAATCGAACAATTTCCATGGTACATAAATATTTTGATGGTGAAGTAAGTAATCAGGAGGAAGTGGAAGCAATCGATCAGGAATTATTGACAATGATCGACCAATTAGAAGATAAAGTAGAAGAGAAAATGCAAAAATTAGAAATTGGTGCTGCTCTTGATGAAATTTTTAATTTACTTCGTCGTAGTAATAAATATATCGATGAAACTCTACCTTGGGCTTTAGCTAAGGACGAAACGAAAAAAGCGCGATTAGCTACAGTTTTATATCATTTATTAGAGTCAATCCGAGTTTCTAGTTTATTCTTAGCTTCTTTCTTACCTGATACCGCTACTGAAATTCAAAGGCAATTAAATACGAAGTGTGATTCTAAAAGGATGGTTACTGATTTAGTTTATACCGTTTCTGAACCAAAACCTTTATTCTTAAGAATTGACAAGGAAAAGAAGTTACAAGAACTTGGACAGTCCAATAATTCTTAATCAAAAATCCTACAAAATAGGATTTTTTCTATGGTAAAATAATAGCTAAGAGGTGAAATTATGTTTATTGATACACATTGTCATATAGATTTGAGTGCTCAGAAAGATTTATACATTAAAGATGCTTATTCTGCTAATGTTAAAGGCCTTATTTTTTCTTTTTGTAATAAAGACTGTTATCAAGAAGGGGTAAATTTTTTAAATCAATGTCCTGATGTTTTTGTATCTCTTGGGTTTCATCCTGAAGAAGCGGACGTAATTACTGATGAAGATTTACAAGCACTAGATAACGTACTTACTTATTCTTCTAGAATTGTTGCGATTGGAGAAATTGGTTTAGATTATTATTGGCGTAAAGATAATAAGGATCAGCAGCGGAATCTGTTTAAAAAGCAACTTGATTTAGCCGTTAAACATCAAATGCCTGTTGTTGTACATTGTCGGGAAGCAATACAAGAGCTTTATGATATCTTGTTTCAATATCAGGGAAAAGTAAAGGGTGTTATTCATTGTTTTAGTGGTAGTTATGAAATGGCTTTACGATTTATTGAACTTGGGTTTGTGTTAGGAATTGGCGGAGTATTAACTTTTAAAAATAGTAAATTATATCAAGTAGTCGAGAAGCTTCCTCTTTCTAGTATTGTGTTAGAAACTGATAGTCCTTATCTTACACCGGAACCTCATCGAGGAGAGGTAAATGAATCGAAGTACATTCCTATTATTGCGGAAAAAATTGCACAGATTAAGCATGTTCCTTTATCTGAAGTGGAACGAATAACGACAGCTAATGCTCAAAGGGTATTTGACTTACCTATTTAAATGTGTTATAGTAAAAATAGAATAGTAAAGTCGAAAGCGTAATAGGTGGGTTATGAAGAAATTTTATAAAGTAATTTTAAATCGAACGTTTTTCGTTTTATTCTTTTTGCTTTTATTAGTTGTCATTGCGCGCGGTAATCATAAAACGAATAATTTTGTAAATAATATTAATGGAGTGCGTTCAATTGAGGCCATTCATATTGTTAGTAAGTATGATAATCGTGATAATCAGTTAGATGTGATTGCCGTTTCTAATATGAGTGAAGCAGTTCAATATGGTCCGACTAATCCTATTTCTTTTGTAGGGGAGATGACGGCTTATCAAGCCAATTGTGCGGGTTGTTCTGGAAAAGTTGGTTGCCCACCACGTCAAGATGTACGAAATAATAATATTTATTTTGAAGATGCTACTTATGGTACAGTTCGTATTTTAGCGGCTGATATGGCGATTCCTTGTGGAAGTATTGTAAGGGTTAGTAATGTTAGTTTTTCCGCAGAACCAATTATCGGTATAGTATTAGATAGAGGTGGTGCGATTAAAGGAAATATTATGGATTTCCTAATCGCAGAAACTGACGATCCTAGTATAGTGGGAAGGCAGAAGAATGTGCAATATGAAATTATACGTTGGGGTTGGTAAGGAGTAGAAAACTACTTCTTTTTCTTTGTCAAGTGTAGAGAGATTATTCTTATTTTTATTGTTTGTCTAGTTTTCCTGTGGTATGATTAAAGTATAATTAGAATGGTGCGGTGATGATATGGATACTGTCCGGAAGGTCTTACATTTTTTATCTACTGTATTTTTATATTCGCTTTTGATTATTGTTTTAATCATTGCCGTTTTTTTTGGTGCTTACGTAATTGATCAGATGATCGGTATGAAAAATCATGAGGATCGTTCACCTCTTTTCGGAGTTTATGTGATTATTAGTCCTAGTATGGTTCCTAATATTAATGTTTATGATGCAGTAGTCACAATGAGGGTACCAACGGATAAAATTGAAATGTATGATGTGATTACCTTTTTATCAAAGGATATTAATACACATGGTACACCAATTACGCACCGTGTAGTGGGTATTGTAGAAACAGAGGATGGCAAAATTGGTTATCGTACTAAAGGAGATAATAATAATGCTGAAGATAATGCATTAATTATGGAAGATGAAGTAATTGGTAAAGTTTTATTTCGTATCCCTATGATAGGTTATGTCCGTACTTTTATTACTAGTAGAATTGGTTGGTTATTGATTGTTGTTCTACCTTGTGTTGGTATAATTATATATGATGTTGGAAAGTTAGTTGGATTGATTAAAAATTCTAAAGCATTACCGGAAAGTGAAAATAATCGTGATAAGGAGAAACGAAAGAAATCTTAATTTCTCTTTTTCATTGGCTAAATTATGATATAATATTGAATATTTTTATAGGAAGTGAGAAGAATGAGAGATATTCAATTTAAAAAGAAATATGGTCAAAATTTTTTGAAAGATGACTCTATCCCAAAAAAGATTGTCGCATATAGCGCGATACCTGAAGATACTTTGGTTATTGAAATCGGTCCTGGTGCAGGGGCTTTAACAAAGGAGTTAGCGCCATGTTGTAAACAAGTATTAGCCTATGAGATTGATGATTCTTTATCTAGTATTTTAGCGGTTAATTTAGAACCTTATTCTAATATTGATATTGTCTATGCTGATTTTTTAACTAGAGATGTCAAAGAAGATTTAAAAAAGTATTCTTATTCTCATCTTTATGTGATTGCGAATCTTCCATATTATATTACGACACCTATTTTACTTAAATTGATTGAAGAACATATTTCGGTAGATAAAATTGTAGTCATGGTACAAAAAGAAGTTGGAATAAGATTTAGCGCGAAGCCAGGCAGTCGTGATTATGGATCAATTACCGTATTTTTCCATTATTATTTTCAGTTGAAGAAACTTTTCGATGTCAGCAGAAATTGTTTTGTACCTAAACCTAATGTTGATAGTGTGATTTTGTCCTTTACCAAGAAAGATTATCTTTTACCACTTAAAAATCAAGATTTTTTCTTTCAACTAGTGCGTGATGCGTTTCAATTTAAAAGAAAAACTTTAAAAAATAATTTAAAAAAATATAACTTGAATATTATCGAACAGGTACTCTCTTGTCATTCTTTAGATTTGTCTGTACGAGCCGAAGCTCTTTCCTTAGAAATATTTGTAGAATTGAGTAACGCATTAACTTAAAAATACTCATAATTTGTGTAGATAGTTTTGGAAACTATCTTTTTTTTGTCAAAAATTGGGACTTTGTAATAATTCGTTTTTGAAAAAGTTAGTATCTTATTAATGAAGGAGGTGAAAAAGTGTAAAAATTTACATTATATAATTATTTTTTTAAAAAGAGTAAAAAGGAAGGGTTGAAAAATGAATAATGAATATGAATATATCGTAAATGCATTTACGAAAGACGGGGAGAATACAAATTTAGAGGTAAATAATTTAAATGTTACTTGTATTACTTCCAAAAATGATAAATTTGAATTAGATAGTGACGGAAATTTAACCGTAAATAGTATTAATGCAACTGAGGGAATTACTTCATTCCAAGATATTTTGGATTTTATTTATCCGGTAGGTTCCATTTATTTAACGACTAATTTGATTAATCCTCAAGTTGCTTTTGGTGGTACTTGGGAACAAATTAAAGATAAATTTTTGTTAGCTTGTGGCGACGTTTATTTAAACGGATCAATTGGTGGAGAAGCAAATCATACTTTAACAATTAATGAAATGCCTGGTCATAATCATACAATAGGTCTTAGTGGTGGTCATCATCATTCTGCCAATTTCTTAGAAGTTCGATCTAGAGATTATTCTCAACCAAGTAATAATGTTGCGCGTCCTAATGGTTCAAGTTATGATTCAACAGGTACGGTGACGACTTCAGATGGATCGCATACTCACATTTCTGACTATGCTGGTGGAAATGTAGCTCACAATAATATGCCTCCATATCTTGCTGTTTATGTATGGAAAAGAGTACAGTAGAGGTGATAGTAGTGGATAAATATGAATTAGTGGCAAAAAGAAAACCAAGGGAAAAGTACTTTTTACGTAGTGATGGTAAAGAAGAAGTTCATATTTACTTAGACGATGTTCATTATCAAAAAGGTAAAAAGTATGAAGAAATAGATAACCATTTAGTTAGACAAAAGGGTACTTATCATAATTACCGAAATGATTTTAGAGTTGATTATCCGGAAGAGGGAAAAAATTATTTAATGCGAATAGAAAAAGAAGGCTCTTTCCTAGTTATTGCTTTGAAAGATGCTCTTCCTGTTCGTCTAAAATATGATAAGAGTACGAATCAAAAGAAAAGTTTTAATCAAGTTTCTTATGAGCAAATTCAAAAAAATGTATCTATTCAGTATAAGACGCTACCAACTAAAGTAAAAGAGACTATTGTTTTGGATAGAAAACCTGATAAGAAAATTATTTTCTTCGTTTCTACTAATTTAACTTTGCGAGAAGAAGTATTTAGTATTGGTGCTTATTCTAATGATAAAAAAATATTCACAATTGAGAAGCCTTACATGGTAGATGCTAACGGTGAAATTAGTCATGAAGCAAGCTATCAATTAGAAAAAACAGAAGATGGCTATGAAATTGAGTTGGTGTTAGATGAAGAATGGTTGTCTTTATCATCAAGAAAATATCCTGTTTATGTCGATCCGACAATTACGAATAATACTCAAGAATCAGATGTTCAAGATACATATATTTTTCCGGGAGATACTGGTATAGACAAGACTGGGTATGAAGAATTAAAAGCAGGTGTTGAACGTAAGAATGGTCAAGATATTGTGAATCGAAGTTTAATCAAATTTCAATTACCACAAATAGGAACTGGTTGTGAAATAGTAGGTGCTTATTTAGATTTACTTAGTTATCCTACTACTGATTTATATCAGGATTTTCCTAAACTTGCGACAGTTCATCGTGTAACTTGTGATTGGAATGAGAATAATGCAAACTGGGATACTATGCATGATAAATTTGATTCTCGTGTAGAAAGTATTATTTACGCTTATCGAAGTTATAGAGGCCTTGATTCAGAAGGGCACTTTGTTTATAATCCTCAGGGAAATATGTACGATGGCAATATCACTAGTCTAGTAAAAAAGTGGTACACGGGCACTCCTAATTATGGAGTAATGATCAAGTCGCCAATAGAGGAATATGATGATGATAATTTTCCTGATTATTGTTCTAAAGAATGCACTCTTGGAAATGCGCAAGATCCAACTTTAGTGATTGTTTATCGAAATCAGAGTGGATTAGAATCTTATCTTCATTATAAAAAACAATCGTTTATGGATGGAAGTAGTTATGTGAATACTTTTAATGGCAATTTAACTACTGTATGGAATCTCGCTTCAACAATTGCTGGAAAAATGCCTGTTCAAGTTCAATTAGTTTATAATTCCCATGATGTGGTACTTGGGAAAAATACTGTATATGGGAAAGGTTATCGTCTAAATTATGATCAAACGATAAAAGAAGTAAAAATTCAAGATATAGATTATCTAGAATATATTGATGAAGATGGAACTTGCCATTATTTTTATCAGAATACTGAAGGTAATACACAAGCTTCAATATACTATGATGAAGACGGTTTAGATTGTACAATCAAGAAAGAAAACAATCAGTATATTTTAGCTGATAAAAACGGGAATAAGATGGAATTTAATTTAGTTGGCGATACTTATTATTTATCTAAGATTACGACAGTTAGTGGATATGTGAATACAGTTTATCGAAATGATAATCAGCTGGTTACCAAAGTGGTTGATGCGAATAATAATGAGATTACTTTAACTTACGGTACTAATTTAATTACTGTTACTAGTCCAGATAGAGTAACGTCCCTACAATATGAAAATGAAAATTTATCCTCCATTACTACGATTCAAGGGACAACAAATTTCTATTATGATTCTCATCATTTAATTTCTGATATTGTCGATATCAACGGTTTAAAAATCCATTATCAGTATTATTCACAGAGTCCATATAAAATAGAAAAAGTCATTCAATATGGGTTAAATAATACTCTTGGGCAATCTTTTACTCTCCAATATGGGGTAAATACAACAACACTTATCGATCATAAGCAAAGAGTAAATACGTTTATTTATAATGATTATGGAAATTTAATTTCTAGTAATTCATCGGCTTCTTTAGAAGATATCGATAGTGCTTATTCTACGATGAAGAACTATGGCGATGAGTCTAATAATAAAAATAAATTATTGGAAAGCGTTATTCCTGTTAAGTATGTAAGAAATTATTTGAAAAATACAAGTTTTGAGCAAGATAATCTTTATTTTTCTACTTCTAGTCCTCTTTTGATTAGTCAATCTTTTTCTAATGATATTGCGTATCTAGGTGACCGTAGTTTGAAATTAACTAGTAGCAGTGATAACCAGTATGTTGAACAAAGTTTAACAGTAGAAAAAGGCAAAAATTATACTTTTAGCGCTTATATGAAAAATGATGTAGATGTTCAACTTGAACTTCGCTATTTAAATAGTCAGAATGAAGAAGTAACAAGTATAGAAATAGTTTCTGCAAGTAGTGAGTTTACGAGAGAAGATGTTACTATTTATTATGATTCCTCTTCTTCTAGTGATTTAACGATTAGAATTACGTTGTTAACAAGTGGTAGTCTTTATTTAGATAATATTCAATTAGAAGAAGGTGAAGTAGCCAATCAGTATAATTTATTAGAAAATTCCTCTTTTCAAGATGGACTAGGGGATTGGAATTATGAGGCCGAAAGATATGCAACGCATATTAATGATGATGGTAGTGTAGATGATATTGTACTTCCTACTAATGAGGTATTCGAAGTAGTAACTTTTAATCAAAATAAAAACACGGCGTTGAAAGTAAAAATGCAACCACAGAATCGTAGTTCTTTTGGTAAAGAATTCGCGATTAAGGGGAAAGCACATGATTTGTATCATATTTCTTTCTGGTATAAGAATGATGGTATTAAAGGTGATGGAAATATTGTTGGTAATAGAGTATCTATTTATTTTAAACCAGTTGGATCTGAGTTAGACTATTGTGTATTACCAAGTCAAGAATTTCATTCGAGTGGAGATACATGGCAGTACTTTAGTTTTAGTTACGGGGCAGATACTGATTATGAAGCGATTCGTTTGTTATTTAATCAAGGTCGATGTGCCAATAATCTTTATATTACGAATTTAACTTTTTATAAAGATTTGACTACTGATTATTATGAATATGATGATTATGGTAATGTAACTTTGATTAAGAATGAACAAGATGAAACAAGTGAATTTGGTTATGATACCAATAATCAATTAATAAAAGCAACTAGTCCAAGGGGTAAAAATTATAAGTTTGAGTATGATAATACCAAAACAGATCAAATGTTAAGAGCGATTTCTTCAATGGGAATTGCCAATATTATTGAGTATGATGAATTTGATAATCCAATTATGACTAAAATAGCCAAACGTGGTACTAATACGATTGGAAATGGATTATATCGAATTAGAAGTAAGGGTACTAATCAATATATTAAAGTCAAGTTTCATCAGTTAGTTGTAGAAAGTGATGCTTGTAGTAATACAGTATGGAAAATAGAAAAAAATGAAGAAGATGTTAAGATATGTCATCATGAACTTCCTAGTTATTGTCTGTATTATCCAACTTTAAATGAAATATTATTCAGCCGAGTTAATCAGCATAATTTATTTAACTTAGAAGAAAATGAGAATGGAAGTTATTATATTAAGTTAAAAGAGGAATTATCTGAAGGATATCCTCAAGATAGAAAACGATATTTAAAAGCAGATAATGGGCTTCTAAAAGTAGCTGCTTTAGTGAATGAAGATCCTACTTTTGAATTCTATTTTGAATCAATCGATGATGAGTTTATTGAAAATAGTGCTACTTATACTGAAGACGGCAGATTTGTTACAAGTGTTACGGATA
The DNA here is from genome assembly GCA_018716115.1 of Candidatus Alloscybalousia intestinigallinarum. Lineage (GTDB taxonomy): Bacteria > Bacillota_I > Bacilli_A > RF39 > UBA660 > Alloscybalousia > Alloscybalousia intestinigallinarum. Next base: position 1,765 of record DVKF01000061.1, on the reverse strand, counting down.
GTTTATTTCATAAGACTAACTATACAACAGATCAAACGATAGGGTTAGTTACTTCAATGACGAATGCAAATAATCAGACTACGAATTATACATATAATACGAAACGTCAGCTTACCGGTGTTACACAAGGCGATCGAACAGTGGCTTATACTTATGATGAGCATCAATTGTTAACAAAAATCACACAGGGAGATAAGGAATATCAGTTTACTTATGATGACTTTTTAAATCGTAAAGAAGTAAAAGTTGGAGATAATATCACGTTAGTTACCAATCAATATGAAGCCAATAATGGTAATTTAAGTAAAACCACATATGGTAATAATCAAGAAATATCGTTTGTATATGATGAGTTTGATCGTATCTCTAAATTAGAAAGAATGGATAATGACTTTTCTTATAAGTACGATAATAATGGAAATTTAACTAAACTTTTATACGGTAATCATCTTGCTAAATATGCTTATGATATTGGCAATAGAATTAATCGTTATCGTTATGATGAATTTAGAGCTAGTTATGATTATGATTCTAATGATAATGTAACGGATGTTTGTTATCAATTAGATACAGCTAAACACAGTAGTCATCGAACCTATGATGCAGATGATCTTCTTACTGAACTTTCTCATGATGATGAGAAGATTACTTATCAGTATGATGGATTAGGACGATTAATTAGTAAGAAAATTAATCAGGGATATACAACTACTTATGACTATGTTTCTTTAGGTAAAAGAACATCAACTTTAGTAAAAAGAATAAATAATGGGGATAATCAATTTGCCTATCGATACGATAATTTAAATAATATTACAGATATGTATTATAATGGGGATCTAATTAAGCATTACGAGTATGATGATTATCAAGAATTGATTAAGGAAATAGATTATGAAAAGAAAGAAAGTATTGATTATGTATATGATAATTCTGGTAATTTATTAACGAAAACGATAAAAAATACTGAAACAAACGAAGTAGTAAAAACGAATACTTATCAGTATACGAATTCAAACTGGGAAGATCAGTTAACAAAGTTTGATGATATTTCTATTACTTATGATACGATTGGAAATCCCCTCTCTATTGGAAATAATATTTCATTAAACTGGATAAATGGTAGAGTATTAAATAGTTATACAGATATTAGTAAAAATTTAGTTATTTATTATCAGTATAACGAAGATAATATTCGTACTTCAAAAGTAGTAAATGGGGTAACTACGAAGTATTATTTAGAAGGAAACAGTATTATTTACGAGAAACGTGGCAACAATATTATTTACTATTTATATGATCAAGAAGGAATCATTGGACTAAATTATCAAGGTAATACATATTATTTTATCAAAAATTTACAGGGAGATATTGTCGGAATATTAGATTCAGGTTATAATCAAGTTGTAAGCTATGAATATGACAGTTGGGGTAACATTTTAAGTATTAAAGATAGTCAAGGTAATGAGATTACGGATACTACTCATATAGGGTTAATCAATCCATTTAGATATCGTGGATATTACTATGATAATGAAACAAAATGGTACTATTTAAACAGCAGATATTATAACCCTGAGTGGGGAAGGTTCTTGAATGCGGATGGTATTGTAGGAGCTAATGATGATATTATTGATTATAATAAATTTAAACATACAGTGCATGTTTAAATTCTAGGGCATTTCCCCGCTGCTTGCAGCGTATGGCCGAACGTAGTATGATAAATACGGAGTGAGGGCGATGCCTATGAGTGAAAGTGAATTTT
>DVKF01000060.1 GCA_018716115.1 Candidatus Alloscybalousia intestinigallinarum | reverse complement strand
GTTTGCGTTTTTTCTATTTCTACTATTGTTTTCTCATCTACTCCAGTTATTTCTTGATAAGTCCAGGTTTCATCCTTAAATTCATAATACCTAATCTCATCTTCTTGAAAATAGATAATACTGTAGATTGGTATCTATCTTTCTTCTGTTTCCGTAATCACTTTTATCGGAAGGGTATTCATCAGTAAATTTTCTTCTAAAAGGACAAAGCTATATTTTTCTTCATCAACCTTTAAATAATCAGAAGTGTGATATAAGTTACCGGATGCGATGATCGTATTAGGAAAACTATCTACTTGTTCATAATCCAATTGGATCAATTTACTGGTTGATGAAAAGTTTAGAATCCTACTCCCATCTTTTGAAATTAAGGGGTAACTAGTGGAGATCTCTTTCTTCTTATCTTCTCCGACATAGAGCTTGTCCCCTTGTTGATAGACTTTATCCATCTCTTTTACTTTTGTGATTACTATTGGTTGTCTCTCTTCATTATTATCCTGATACAAATTTGTCGTAATCTGATTATTCTTTAAGAGATAACCATCCATCTCAATGAAACCAACTTCTTTAAACCTTAAAAAAGTGATATAAAAACCGATCACTAATATCACTGCCAAAATACCAATTATCTTCTTCACTTTATCACTTCCATCTACTTTAAAGAATTACTGAATATCCTCTATTTATTTTTTTAATACCAGAAATATCATAACCTATTATAGACTATTATACCCCATTTTGGCTTTTCTATACAATATAATTTCTGTAATTTTCAATGATAAAAAAAGATAAAAAAAGAAAAGAACGGTATCACCCAATTCCTTTCTTGTGATGTTATTCCAAGTATAGTTTTGCGCCTGCTTGTAAATAAATTAAATATTTTCCAGTCTGCTGGCAAGTAAAAATTAATCTAGGTTTAGCCTCTTCAGGAACTTCTTCTGGAGGTGAGTCTTTTGGAAGTAAAGTTACCCAGCCATCCTTAGAAGCAATCCAATAAGATTCCACTCGATACCACTGATAATTATCTACATTCTTTCCTTCCGTATATGTATAAATACCCGGCTGAATATATCCTAAAACTTCTCCTTGTAAGCTTGGTTCACGACGAGCTCGCAAATTGGTAACTAGAACTTCCAATTGATTTACTGTAGAATCTCTAGAAACAGGAGTTCCAACATAATTAAGTTGAGTAGGTAACTCTACCCAAGGTAAAGAGCCACCAAATACTTCTTTAGTAAAACTAGGATCTAAAAAGAAAACATCCTCTGGAGGAAGACAATCCCCTTTCATGACCCATTTATGATTACTATTTTCTACCCAAGTATCACAATACCCTTTCCCGACTACGATATGAATATGATTACTAGTCGCACCATCTGAACCTTCATGACAGATAATCTCTCCCCGTTTAAATAAATCGCCAACTTTAATCTGACTTAAATCTTGATCGTTAGAATGGGTAAGTGTCATAAACGCGATGTCATTAAACGTCGGTGCGACAACAGGAGAAGTAGAAACTAACCAAATCGTATTGGTTACACTAGCGTTACCCAAGCCCCGAATCGCAGTTACCTTCATCTCATCACAAGGACAATAAACAGGATCTCTACCACTATCTATCCCACCATCATCGATTGGATAATCTCGATAATCAGTTGCCTGATACCAATGAGGTCGATGAGAAGTTTCTCCGTGGTAACTCTGTGTGATGCGCATTGTTTTTAATGGATAAATCATATAATTCTTATTCATAATGAATTTCTCCTATAATTTCATCATCACTAGATGAATCTGAAGAACTATCTTGTTTGCTATCGTCACTATCCGTCTTATTACTACTTGGTGCTCGATTAACCACTAAATCGGAATACGAAGATAATTTCCCTTCTAAATTACGATAAATCGTATCTGCGCCAATAAAACTAAAGAGTCCTACCCATAAACTCTTAACCGCATCGATACTCGCAAACGTAATAGAAAAGAAATAGCCAAATAACATATTCACAATAAAACTATACCATGTAATACAACGACTATTTCGACAAAACTTCTTTGTTTTTTGAATAAACGCTACTGTTATCGTACTACAGGCAATCGCAATAACTAATATTACTTGTAATAAATACCAATCTAACATAAACATCACCCACTATACTGTATGTACCATCAAGAATTTTGGTTGGTGCGTTTGTACCGATTATCCATTTTTTATTTGTTCATAAGGAATTAGTATCTGAAATTCTCCCGAACTGTAGGGAGCCACCTGATAATATTCAAAAAAGAAAATAACCCCTTGCGTATCAAACACAAAATGAGAAAAATTTTCTATAGTAGGCTTAGTCCCCTCTATCATCATCGAAGTATTGACAATTCCTTCTTTCTGAATTAATTCTTGACGACTATAATGAGAAAGAAACTCTAATAAATTGGGTTGACATTTTAACCAATCTGTAAGCAGGAATATTTCTTCTTTCTCTTGATCAAACACAATCGTCCATAGAAAATGATTAGGATGCGCACCACCAGTATCCATAAACACCGAAAATTGATACGATAAATACGATTGATAATGATAAGTTTCATAAGAAATCAATAAAGAATACGCTTGATTAGGTTGAACTGCCGGAGAAGAAAGGGTACGTTCAAACTCAGTTACGTATTTCTGTATCTCCTCTTCGATTCTTTGATCAAGTTCCTGATAATTAGTGACTGGATAATTAATTTCTACGAAATAAGGTTGCAACAAATCACCAGCTGATAAGCAAATCACTTCTTCATCCGAAAGAAAAAAACTTTCTTTGACTAATGGCAAGGCGAAAGAAGAATGGCTAAACCCTAACCAAGAAAGACAAAGAAAGAAACAAATAAAACTAATCCCTATTACTTTTTTCTTCAACTATACTTCACCAATACAGTATATGAAAATAGGTTCGTCTCTTTTCTATAATAAAGGAGCGAAGAAACGAAGTACTCTACCAATTGCCCGTTTCCAAAGTGGATAACGAAAAACATCAGCAAGCTGAACTTCTTGACATTTTTCTAACGTTTCTTGAAAATCTTTTTCCATATGACTAATTGATTTACTTTGGTAGAAAAAACAAGCACATTCAAAATGGAGATACAAACTACGATAATCTAAGTTAATACTGCCAACTACTGCTTTTTCATCATCACTAATCATCATCTTAGCATGAACAAAACCAGGCGTGTATTCACATATTTTCACGCCATTTTGAATCAAGTCAGCATAGTAACTTCTTCCTAAATAATAAATTAATTTTTTATCAGGAATATGAGGCATCATAATCACTACTTCGACTCCCCGTTGAGCTGCATGAATTAACGCCGACATCAAAGAATAATCCAAAACCAAATAAGGCGTCATGATATGAACATATTTTTTCGCTTGATTTAAAATATCTAAATAAACATTTTCTCCTATAGTCTGATTATCTAAAGGACTATCGCCAAAGGGAATGACATACCCATCCATTTTTGACTCGTTTGCTTCTCTACTACATCCTAAATATTTACCGTATTCTTCGTGTCCAGTCAGAGAATCCACATTCCACATTTCTAAAAACATAATCGTAAAATTGTCTACGGCTTCCCCTTCAATTTTAACGGCATTATCTTTCCATACTCCAAACCGCTCTTTCTGATTAATATATTCATCCGCTAAATTCACTCCACCAGTATAGGCAACCTTACCATCTATCACACAGATCTTCCGGTGATCACGATTATTTTGAAGTGTAGAAACAACCGGTTTTATAGGCATAAATTCTTTACATAAAATTCCAAACTTCTTCAATTGTTTTGGATAATCATAAGGTAATAAAACAATTGAACACATTCCATCATACATTACTCTTACTTCTACATTTTCTTTTACCTTTTCCTTTAAAATTTCCAAAATGGAATTCCACATTTCTCCCCGTTCTACAATAAAATATTCTAAAAAGATAAATTTTTTAGCTTTTTTTAATTCCTTTAACAAATCATGATATTGATCTTCTCCAAAAGGAAAATAACTCGTATTTAAGGCCCGATAAACAGGAAAGTCAGCTACTTGATGGATATAATGTAAACTAGTCGCCACTAATTCATCTTGCTTAGCTACTTCACGAGTAACTTCCCTATTTTGTAGTAGAAATTTCCTAGTAATATTTCTTTCTTCTAATAGTCTTCGATGAACTGCTTTAACGCCTACTTGAGTATGAACAAAAAGATAAAGTAAAACGCCTAAAACAGGTAAAGATAAAATAGGAATAATCCACGCTATTTTATAAGAAGGGTTTTGATTTTTATTCAAAATATAGATAACGACAATCACGCTTAACGTCGTAAATCCCCCGAATAACCAGACTATGTATTCACTAAAAAAAGCAATAGCAATAAAAATAACCACAATTTGTAAAGCTAGAGAACAAATAGCAAAAGTAAAGCGGCTAAAAACAATTCGAAACAAACCACGTAATAATTTCATCGTATATCACCTTATTAACTATTTTAAAAGAAAAGAAGAAATACTCATCTCTTCTTTTAACTACGTCTTTTTTTCTTTTTATGAAGTCGTCCAAAATAAAACCAAGCAATAAAAGCAATAAAGCCAATAACTAGAACAACTAAAGTAATAGAAGCATATTCGCTGATGAAGTCGACAATCTTTGTCCAATTTTCGCCCATTTTACTACCTAATATAACTAAAACGGTATTCCAAATCAACGTACCGATCGTCGTAAATAATAGGAATGAACGAATAGGCATATCACTCATACCAGCTGGGATAGAAATTAAGCTACGAACAATAGGAACAAAGCGACAAAAGAACACCGCAATATTTCCACGTTCATCAAACCATTTGTCGGCTTTTTCAATATCTTTTGGTTTTAGGCGAAGTATCTTACCTACTTTTCCAGATACGATACTAATCAAACGTTCTTTATTCAGTAATTTTCCGATTAAGTACAAAATAATTGCACCTACTACTGAACCGATCGTCGCACTAATAATAACGCCTACAACATGTAACGATGTATATGTCGTCATAAAGCCACCGAAAGCCAAAATAACTTCCGAAGGAATTGGTGGGAACACGTTTTCTAAAGCAACTAATAACATGATTCCCAAATAACCAAATTGATCCATAAAAGAAATGATTATTTCTTGCATTTAAAAACCTCACAATCTTATCATATTTTCTATCATAACATAACTACTAGAAAAAGCAAAGAAATATTACACCATTAATTGTCAAGTGACAATAAATTCATTTGATATTTCCAAGCGAGAATACGAAATACAGCATGATCTATCCTATCTTCAGAAATAATATTTTCTTGAACGGCTTTTAATATTTCTTGATAACTCGCTACATAATCCGTCACCATAACCAAATCATTTCCTGCTAAAACTGCTTCTACTGCCGGATGATGAGTATACTCGCTAATTGCATTCATTGCCAAGTCATCAGTCATAATAACGCCGGTAAAGCCTAAATCTTCTCGAAGAATACGATGTACTTCTTTGGATAGTGAAGCTGGATAGTCTTCATCCATACTTTTCACAATATTATGGGAAACCAAAATACTAGGTACACCATTCTTAATGCCTTCTTCAAACGGTAAAAAATCCTGTTCTAAAAAAGTAGAATACGCTCTTTCATCAATTGCGATGCCTTGATGGGTATCTTTATTATTTCCATAACCTGGGAAATGTTTAAGCGTACAAGCCATATCTTCTTCTTGATACCAACGAACAACTTTTCCAATATAATCAGCAGTAGCGTTAGCATCTTGACCGAAACTTCTTCTATAAATATAGTCAGTAGGATTCGTAGAAACATCCGCAACGGGAGCTAAGTTAATGTTTACCCCTAATTCTTTTAATAAAGTCGCTTTAGCGATGGTATCTTGGTGAATCGCTTCCATTCCCCCTTGACGATATACTTCCTGAGGAGATAAAAAACGAGAAGTAGCGAGTAAGGGATTACTACTGATTCTAACTACTGTTCCACCCTCTTCATCAACCGCCATAAATAACGGAATAGTAGATGACTCTTGATAAGAAGCAATCATCTGTTGAACTTGTTCTTTCGTTTTCCCATCAAAATTAACTTTAAATAATACAAAACCACTTAGATGATAATCTCGAATCGCAGCCATTGCCTCTTCTTCATCCAGGCGAGCTAGAATCATCTGACCAACTTTTTCTTCTAAACTTAACGTTTGTAGAGTCTCATAGGCAGAAACATAATATTCTTGGAAAATACCATTATCCCGAAACTCTTGTGGGACAGATGCTAGCTCATCTAAGGCAATCAGTTCTAGCTTCGTTGCCATATTAATTTCTGGATAAGATTTTAAGCTTTTATGATAACTAACGATTACTCGACTCTGTAATAACTGATCTAATTTTACTTCATAAGAAGCATTCACTAACGAAAACTGATATTTTTCTTCATCACTTTGTAAAGTAATCTGCTCACCATCAAGCGCAATAATTACACCTTCAATCGAATATTCTTCAACATGAAACAATAAACTGATGCCAAGTAACAATAAAATAACAATCGCTAAGATACCCCAAGTAACTATCTTCTTCATTTTTCCTCCCTGTTTACTCAATTCTTAGTATAACCAAAATTTTCTAGTAACATTATAACATACACCAAAATAAATGAATAAACATTTAAGAAAGAAAATGCTTTTATTCATCACTCAGCTTCTTTTTAAAATAATCCACGATTTCCTCAACTAAAACAGTATCTACTTCACCTGATTCTGTATTCTCAACCGAATAATGAATACCATCAAATTTTTTCCCAATAACAATCATTTTTGGCGTACCAAGTACATAAACGTCTTTAATCCGATTACCAATTCCTAAATCTTTACGATCATCGAGTATCGCTAAAATATGATTTTCTTCTAATTGTTGATACAAAGCTTCCGCTTGGGCTTGATACTCGGTTTGATAAATAATTTGTACTTTATAAGGGGCTAGAGAATAAGGTAGTGCAAAACCTTTCAATTTACCATTTTCATAAAGAAGATGATTTTCTATTAAACAAGCGATAATTCTTCCTAGCCCAATTCCATAACATCCCATATAATAAGGTTTATCCTGTCCATCTTCGTCTTTAAAAAACAATTTCATACTAGTAGAATACTTAGTTCCTAGTTGAAAATTATTTCCTAATTCTACGGTAGTATAAGGTTTTAAAGCATCTACATCACTAAGGCCGAGTTGTTTTAAATAATCATCCCGATTAGGAAAATCAAGTACTTCGCGATTAATCCCAATTCCACTTGCTTCATCAAATAGAATTTCATCTTCACCTAAAGGAGTAGCTGCCTGGAACTCTTCGGCAACACTTCCGCCAATTACTCCATTATCACTGACAGTAGGCATAATAGAAATTCCAAGTCGCGAAAAAATAGCCATATACGCTTCATGCATCAACTGATAAGTTTTCTTCATATCTTCTTCGCTCTTATCAAAGGAATAAGCATCCATCATCACAAAAGTACGAGGTCTAAACAAATATCCCCTTGCCCGAATTTCCTTTCTAAATTTCTCGCCAATTTGATAATAAATCGCCGGTAAGTTCTTATAAGAAGATAACCGATTAGCCCCAAATAAAGTTGCACACTCTTCCGCAGTAGGCGCTAAACCATATTCCCCTAAATTGTTTTTTAAGGTAAACATAATATCGCCCTCTTTGGTATACATATCCCAACGATTAGATTGTTCCCAGATTTTCTTTGGTTGAAGTTTTGGAAATTCTACTTGAATACACCCGCGTTTATCTAACTCCTCAATAATAATATCTTCGACAATTCTCTCTAATTTTACCCAGAGATTACCATAACCATAGATACCACTTTCAAATTGATATAACTCCCCTAGTTTAAGTAAGATATCTTGCCCTGAATAACGAGAATCAATATCCTCTAAATTAATTTTTTTCATGTTTAATTGACTAAGTCTCATAATGTCCTCCCCTAAACAAAAAAAGAATGACACAAGGAGTCAAATATGACGGTGCCATCCTTTTCTTTTTCTTTAATCATGATAACGGAATTTTTCCGGAAAATGTTTTCATCTCACTCAGAAAGTAGGAATTAAATAGTCTCATCACTTGTTCACACTATACCAAGCTCACTCTAATGCTAACTAAATAATATTCTTTCGTCTTCGTTTTAGGCTATTATAACACGCCGTTTGTAAAAAAGCTATCGTTTTTTGATTATAAAGCGTTTTAGATGACAACTCATTTTTCATCTTTACTGAATTACCTTTTGATGACTAACTCTTTTTTCTGATTATTCTGATAAACATACTGAAAGTAAGCATCGTAATTGCCACCTGCTTGGGAAAAAGAATCCCAATCATCATTCGCTTTATACCACTGTTCAATTTCTTCTTCCGTACTAGTAGCAAAGACTTCTAAATTTTGATCATAGAATGAATACTTAGGAATAATTCCATCGTAATATAAAGTTACTCCTATGATATAAGAATCTTTATCTTCTTGAGTATTCTCAGGATACCCTATCTTCATATAATGATGTTTTGGGGTCTTTTTCTCGGTTTCTAAATCGAATAGATAAGTATTAGGAGCACCTACTACTTTGTCCTTTCCCTCAAAATAGTCTTGAATCACAAGTCGATTACCAATTAGTGATTGAAAATATCCGTTAAATGAATAAAGTTCTAAGCCATCTTCATTTAACAAGGTCACAGTTGGCCCTAAACTACTACCATCCTCATCTTGTCGTAAAGTAGTGCCGACAAAATAATTATAGGGCTGATCCGTTTCTACCTTTGTCCATTTCCCTAGTAGCATCCCACCTTTAGAAAGATAACGATAATCTCTTAATGACACTAACTCATCAAAATCACGAGATAAACGATTTCCATTTTCATCAGCCATATATACTTTTCTATCTGTCTTTTCAAATAAAGATTCATAAGCGTGTTCTTCATCCGAGAATAAAATTCCTCTTTGTTTACCATCAGATAAAGTATAAGTATTTTCTAGTTCTGTAGATACCTGTTCTAAAAATGTCTCCTCATTTTCATTACTAGACTCCATCACAACTTCTTGAGTTTCCCTATTCATATCATCATTCAATTGTGGACTTGAACATCCTGATGTTAAACTCATTATTCCCGCCAAAGATAATGCCGTTAACCGTAACCTAGCCTTCGGGTTAATAAGAACTTCTAAATTTTTAATCATCTAAACACCACTCCTAATAAATGAAAATATCTTATCACAATTTAAGAAAAAAATCTAATAACTATTCTGTTACTTGTCCTAATCCAAAATAATAACCACACTTTTAAAGAAAATAACTACTTTAACTTCTTTACCAAAGGATTACTTTTTGTATTTTCGATTTTTTCTTTTATATTTTGTAAAATTCCTTTTTCCATCTCTTGAACTTCTTCGAGTGAAAAATGATATAAACGAGCTAATTCCTCGTCAGAAATATTTTCTTGAAATTTCAATAATACAAATCTTATCTCCTCTTCTGATAACTCTTTTAAAATATCCAACATCTCTTCACTAAAAGATTGATCAACAACGACCGGTTTACTCATTAAATTATCTAATCTTGTTTTCCCATCATCCTTAATTTCTTCATCCAAAGAATCAATATGCATCAAATTACTTTTCATGTATTGTAAAAAATACCCTCTAATCGACGAATTAAAATATCCTACCACTTGTCCTTCCAAATTAGAATAATTTCGATCAATAATTTCTAAGGAACGTACTTTTAACTCATCTAAAGCATCATGAAATTGTTCAAAAGAAATAGAAATATCATATTGAGATAACAAAGATTGGATAATTTTTCGTAAAAAAGGTTCTTCTACTTCTAAAATAACATTTCTAGTATCTAAAATCTGACATTTATATAAAGCCATTAATTCATAATAACTACGTGTACATAAATCTGTATCTAATAATGAATAGATATCCTGTAGACGACTCTCTGTTAACATCTTATCCCCGTTTTCATCAAAGCAATCACTAAAATACCAAATCATACTAATTGCTTGGAAATAACTGTAATTTAAACAATGTAATGTCTCGACATTATCTAAACTAATATGTAAGAATTGACAATATTGTTCGATATTTAGAATATCATTTTCTTCTTTTAAAGAGACAAAGATCTGACTCAATTGGTCAAAATATTTTCTTTTTTCATAACGGTTAATGGCTAAACCAACCACTTCATCTATCTGCTTATCCAAATAACGTTCATCTTGTAGTATCTTATGAATGCGCTCTAAAATAGCTTGATATTTTATATTATGTAGGCGACAATACTCACTTAATAACATGCCATCATAATAATATTTATATTTACTATATTTAAAGTTTTCCAAGACATAAGAAACTAACTCATCATCTGTAAGTTGAGGATTAACTTTTCTTTGCTTGGAAATTCGTACAAGAACAGTTTTACAATGAATATCTTTTAAAGCACAATACTTTTTTAGTGGCATGCCTTGATAATAATAACGATTATAAATAGTAAACCGATTCACGACATCATCAACAATCTGTTGAATAGGTAATTGAGGGAATTTTCTTTGTTGTTTTAATATTCGCCAAAGAATAGTTCGATAATTTAGATGATTCTTTTGACAGTATTCCTGTAGTTCTATTCCATGATAGGAATACTTTTGAGCATTTTCTTTATACTTTTCTACCGCATAAATCGCTAATTCTGGATCAGATAACTCAGGATAATCTTTTTTTAACTGAAATAGATAAGCAACAATCTCTTTATAATCCAAAATATTCACGTGACAATATTCGGCTAAAGTCATTTGTTCAATAATAATATCTTTAATATTTCCATACACTTCTACCGCATAAATTACTAATTCATCATTAGATAAATCAGGAAATATTTCTTTTAGTTCTAAAATCCGATAATAAATATGTCCATAATTTAATTGATGAATTCGACAATATTCAGTAAGCAATATTCCCTGATAATAATATTTACATGCCCTATTTTCAAAGTTTTCTATTGCATAAATCACTAGCTCATCATCAGATAATTCAGGATGTTTTTGCTTATATCTTAAAATTCTATTACGAAAAGTAGTATAAGCCAATTGATTATTTTTACAATACTCAACTAGGGTGATTCCACGATAATAATATTTTCCCCGTTCAGGCAAATGATAATCCTCTAAAGCATAAATCACTAATTCTTCATCAGATAATTCCGGATTAGTTTTCTTTTTATTTAATATTCTTCCATAAACCACTTGGTGACTTCTATTATTCTTTTTACAATAATCAATAAGCGAAATTCCTTGGTAATAATATTTATAATTATGATTTTTAAACTCCTTCATAGCATAAGTAACTAACTCATCATCAGATAGCTCGGGATGTTTTTGCTTATAGCGAAATATTCGTGATTGAACCATACTAAAACTGATATCGTGCTCTCTACAATATTCTCTTAAAGGAATTCCTTCATAAATATACTTAACATACATAGGTATCACCATTTTCAATAAAGATAGATCGAGTCAACTCTAAAATATCATTAAACCAATAGAGCGTCAATAAAGAAATTTTCTTTACCAAAAAACAGCTACTTCAGCAATTGAAAAATAACGAAGTAAATTATGAATCCGAGCAAATACAAAAGGTTCTTATCTTGAAAAAAAAGACAAACAAGTAAATAAATACCTATTTGTCAAAAGTAGAAATAAATATTGTTCCACAAAAGAAAATACGAAACTACTCCAATTCAAAAGCTCCGGTATACAATTGATAGTATTGGCCTTTTTGCTGAATCAACTCTTCATGATTTCCCCGTTCAATGATCTGACCATGATCTAAAACCATTATCGCTTTCGCATTTTGAACAGTCGATAGGCGATGAGCAATGACAAAAACAGTTCGCCCTTGCATTAATTTATCCATTCCATCTTGGACAATTTTCTCAGTTCTAGTATCGATGGAAGACGTCGCTTCATCAAGAATCATAACTGGAGGATTACTAATTGCACATCGAGCAATAGCAATCAATTGTCTTTGTCCTTGAGAAAGTTGAGCGCCATTTGCCGATAATACCGTATCATATCCATTAGGCAATAAGCGGATAAACTCATCAGCATTAGCGAGTTTAGCAGCAGCGATAACTTCTTCATCAGTCGCATTTTCTTTACCATATTTAATATTTTCTTTAATGGTTCCTGTAAATAAATTCGTATCCTGTAATACCATACCTAAAGATCTTCGCAAAGCATCTTTTTTAATTTTCTCAATATTGATTCCATCATAACGAATCTTACCACCATCAATATCATAGAAACGATTTAACAAATTGGTAATCGTTGTTTTTCCTGCTCCGGTAGCACCAACAAAAGCAATTTTTTGACCCGGTTTGGCATACAATGAAATATCATGTAACACAATCTTATCCTCCCGATAACCAAAAGTAACATTTTCTAATTCGATCTTACCTTTCAACTCAATATACTCTAACCTACCATCGTGATGAGGATATTTCCAAGCCCAGATTCCCGTATCATCCGTTACTTCCTGTACAGTACCATCTTCTAGATAATGAATTTTTACTAATGTAACATATCCATGATCCTCTTCTGGTACTTCATCCATCATATCAAAGATACGACTAGCGCCAGCCATAGCCATAATAATAGAATTAAATTGATTCATAATTTGGTTAATTGGTTGAGAGAAATTTCTCGTCAACTGTAAGAAAGAAACAATCGTACCAATCGTCAAAGACAGCGTTCCATTAATCGTTAAAATCGTACCGATAATCGCAATACATACATATTGAAGATTGCCTAAGTTATTCGCAATTGGCATCAAGATATTAGCAAACTTATTTGCCTGATACATATCTTCATTCAACTGATTATTTAGCTTTTGAAAATCTTTTTTTGCTGCTTCTTCATGAGTAAATACTTTAATTACTTTTTGACCGTTTAACATCTCTTCAATATAGCCATTTACTTTTCCTAATGAATTTTGTTGTCGTAAAAAATATTTAGAACTTCGCGATGCGATCTTTTTGGTAACTACTATAGTAAGAGAAGTAAAAATAACGACAAATACGGTTAAAGGTAAACTCAAATAAATCATTGAACAAAAAACAGTAATCACACTAAAACTAGCTGAAATAACATGAGGAAAGCTCTGTGATAACATCTGCCTTAAGGTATCGACATCATTCGTATATCGACTCATAATATCTCCATGTGTATTGGTATCAAAATAACGAATGGGTAATTTTTCCATCTTCTCGAACATTTCATTACGAATATCTCGTAGCACGCCTTGAGAAATCGTAACCATAAAACGATTATATAAATAAGCCGTGACAACCCCGATAACATAAATGATTGCCATAATGCCAAGCATTTTTAATAAACTCGTAAACACAGGATTATCCGTGCTTAATAAAGGTACAATATAGTCATCGATTAACTGTTGTAAAAATAAAGAACTAATTACGCTGACGATTGAGCTAATCAAGATACAGATAAAAACAAAGATAAATCTCTTTTTATATTTTCGACTAACATAACGAAGTAATCGTTTAAACGTCCCTTTTTTCACTTTATTTCTTCGCATCAGGATCACTTCCTTTCCTTTGTGAAGTATACACTTCTCGATAAATCCGATTATTTTTTAATAATTCTTCATGAGTTCCTATCCCGTTAATTTTTCCCTTATCCATCACGATAATCTTATCGCATTCTTCTACTGAAGAAATCCGCTGGGCAATAATAATCTTCGTCGTATCTGCTAATTCTTCTTTAAATGCTTTTTGAATCAAACTATCTGTTTTAGTATCTACGGCTGAAGTAGAATCATCTAAAATTAAGATTTTTGGTTTCCGTAAAAGGGCCCTAGCGATACACAAACGTTGTTTTTGTCCACCCGAAACATTAGTACCCCCTTCTTCGATATGGGTATAATATTGATTGGGAAATCGCATAATAAATTCATCAGCTTGGGCTAATTGACAGACTCTTTTGACCTCATCTATTGAAGCAGTCGCATCACCCCAACGAATATTATCGAGAATGGTTCCTGAAAACAAAACATTTTTCTGTAACACACAAGCAACTTGTTTTCTAAGCGACTCAAGCTCATAATCCCTAACATTGACTCCGCCAACCAACAATTCTCCTTCTGTCACATCGTATAATCGCGGAATTAAATTAACCAAACTAGATTTACCACTACCAGTTCCACCAATAACTCCGACAGTTTCACCTGAGGAAATGGTTAAATTGATATGTTTTAGACATTCTTTTTCCTTCTTATTTACATAACTAAAACTTACATTTTTAAATTCAATCGAACCATTCGTAACTTCTGTAATCGCATTGGGTTTATTTTTGATTGTCGGTTTTTCCGCTAATACTTCTGAAATTCTTTCAATCGAAGCCCGAGAAATAATAATCATCATAAAAACCATAGAAAGCATCATCAAACTAGATAGTATTTGAATCGTATAAGTAAACATTGTCATCAATTCACCAGTCGTTAAAGCAGTCATATTCGTTTCAACAATAATTCTTGCGCCAAACCAGGAAATTAATAAAATACACAAATAGACAGAAAATTGCATCAACGGATTATTGAGAGCAAGTATTTTTTCTCCTTTAGTAAAGCCCCGATAGATATTTTCTGAAACTTTTTTAAATTTGTGAATTTCTTCTTGTTCCAACACAAATGACTTAACGACACGAATACCAGACACATTTTCTTCTACTACATTATTTAAGGCATCGTACTTTTTAAATACACGAGAAATAATAGAATGTACCCGACTAGCAATAAAAAACAAACCAAATCCTAAAATGGGAATCAGTAATAAAAATACTAAAGCTAGTTGAGAATTAATCGAAAAGGCAAACCCTAAAGAAATCAACAACATTAACGGTGCTCTTACCGCAATGCGAATGACCATCTGATAAGCATTTTGAACATTGGTAACATCAGTAGTCAATCTTGTCACTAAACTACTAGTAGAAAACTTATCAATATTAGCAAAAGAAAAGTCTTGAACTTTAAAATACAAATCTTCTCTCAAGTTCTTAGCAAATCCCGCTGAAGCTTTAGCAGCAAACATGCCTGATAACATTCCAAAAAATAGAGAAAGAGCGGCACAGATAATCAATTCTAAACCGATTTTATAAACCATATTCATCTCGCCACTATAGATACCATCATCGATTAATTGCGCCATCAAAAGAGGAATAACCACCTCTAATATTACTTCTAAAGCAACGAAGAAAGGAGCGAGAAAACTGTCTCTTTTATATTCCCTTACTGATTTTAATAATCTTTTTACCATATTCTATATGCCTCCTTTAACGAATGATTTCTATGTTATTAACTTCTATCGTGTAAATAATTTTCTTTGATACTTTCTATTAAAAATTTACAACTTTCAGTAACCAAATCTGATTTTAAAGCTTCATCATAAGAAAAGAATCTATAACCATTACACTTTTCTGTTTCCATAATTTGAAAATCACCGGACAGATATCGAACGAAATAAATAATAAATATCCAGTTGATAGAATGTTTATAAAAATGACAGATACCAATAGAATCTCCAATTTCTAATGTTAAATTAGTTCCCGCTTCTTCTTTAATTTCCCGAATAACGGCTGCTTTAAAATTAATATCCAAATCCGGTTCAAATCCGCCACCAATATCTTCATATAATCCATTTTCATCCCGAGCTTTAATCCCCCGTTGCTGTAATAAAACTTCACCCTTTTCATTCACAATATGCGCTATTACCCCTACTCTTTGATTAGGATAATTAAATTTCTCTAACTCTTTAAACGTAGCTTCATGATCTAATAAATAAAAATCCATACTAACATCACCTATTATAGATTTTATCATACTTAAAATTAGATTAAAATCAAAAAGAAATGCAAATTATCCAAATTTAACATGGAAGCGAATGAAACAATAATTTAGTTTGTTCTCTTATTTTCTATTTATATTTGTAAGTGCTTCATCACCCCATCATTATCTCCTATGCTTGTTTTCATAAAAACAAAAAAATTAATCAGAAATAATTGAATCATATATCAAAAATTCGATAGCTAAAATAAAATTCCAAAATGCTACCTTGAGGTGTTAGATACTGAACCCAAAATTAAGTCAGTACCCAAATCTCAGTACCATAACAATATATCGTCTATTTTTACAATAACATACAATTTTCTAACAATATTTTAACATTAATACAACCAAATTTTACAATAAATATATAAGCTATAAGCTGTTTGAACTGAACCCCAAAAGTTGGACAGTTTATAAATAGTTTCTAATTAGAGGATTGTAACCTGTAATTTACAGGAGACAATCCTTTTAATTTTACTTTAATTCTATCATGATTATAATAATAAATATAGT